>JAJRTI010000323.1 GCA_024278415.1 Planctomycetota bacterium
CGTCAAAGTCACGCCCATCGACACCAACGCCACCGGCGACGCGACGCAGGCCAAATTCGGCGCCAAGAGTGTGCTGCTCGAAAACGCCAAGGGCTGGCCGAACGTGCGCTTCCGCAACGCGGGCCGCGTCGTGCTCTCGCAGATTGGCGCGGCGCCGAAGCTGAAGCTCTGGTATCGCACCGACAAGTGGGCCGGCGCGTGGCAAGCCCAGCTTTGGGTCTACTTCCGCGCCGCACGCCGGCCGGTGAAGGTGATGGAGGGGATGCTCGATGGAGGCGGCAAAGCCGGCAATCTCATCACCGACGACCAGTGGCACGAGGCCGCGGGCACGCTCGCGCCCGTCGGCCAGTACGAGGCCGCGCCGAAGGACCAGAAGCTGCCGGTGTTCCTCTGGCTCGCGCCCAAGGCCGGTTGGAACAAGGCGCACAAGACGTTCATAGACCGCATCACGCTCGTGACCGACGACGCCGGCGCGGCTGAGATGCAACGCCAAGCACGCCGGCCCATGCGCAAGGTTGTCCCCAAGCCCGGAGCGCAGACCAACGGGCCCAACTGGATCTGGTTCGAGGCCGAGGACGCGGTCAGCCACACCTTCCCAGCCAAAGGCGGAGCATTCGCACCGGCCAACGCGATCGAGCAGGACAAGCTCTCCAACGGCGCGTGGCTTCAGCATCACAGGGGCGCGGGGATGACCGGCAAGTGGGAGGTCAACGTAGCCGCGCCCGGCAAGTACGCGTTCTGGTCGCGCAAGTTCTGGAAGCACGGCCCGTTCAAGTGGCGTTGGAACGCCGGCGAGTGGCGCACGGTGGGCCGCAACATCGCGCTCGCGGACAACGTGACCATTCGCCTGCATCTGAACGCGAACTGGGTCTACCTCGGCGAGGTGGATCTGCCGGCCGGCAAGAACACGTTGGAGATCGAAGTGCTGCCTGAGGCCACGGCCGTGGCGTTCGACTGCTGGCTGCTCAGCAAGGGCCCCTTCATGCCCAACGGCGCGAACAAGCCGGGCAAGAAATACAACCGCGCGGAAGAGGGCTGGTTCGCGTTCGAGCCGGACCCGGACCCCTTCCGCGACAACGCCCTCCTCGACCTGCGCGGGCTGAACCAGACGCGCGCGGGCGACGACGGATTCGTGAAGGCCGACGGCATGCGCTTCGTCTTCGAGAAGTCCGGCAAGCCGGTGCAGTTTTGGGCCGTGAACGCGAGCTGCGACTTCGACGACCGGTCCGCAGTGCGCTACCTCGCGCGCCGGCTCGCCAAGCTGGGCGTGAACCTCGTGCGCGTCCACGGCCGCGTGTGGGACGCGAGCGCGGCCGACCTCACCACCATCGACAAGCGCCGCATCGACCAACTGCACTACTTCGTCAAGGCCATGGCCGACGAAGGCATCTACACGAAGCTCTCCTTCTACTTCCCGCTGTGGGTCAGCATGAAGGCGTCGTACGGCTTCCCGGGATACAAGCCGCGGGCGCATCCCTTCGCGCTGCTCTTCTACGAGCCGCGGTTCCAGTCCATCTACAAGACCTGGGCGCGGGCGCTGCTCGCCTCGCCCAACCCCTACACTGGCAAACCGCTCGCAGACGACCCGGCTGTGGCCATGGTGGAGATCGTGAACGAGGACAACCTGCTCTTCTGGACCTTTAAGCCCGGCAAGCAGCCGCCGCGGCAGATGATGCCGGCGTTGGAGGAGGCGTTCGGCGATTGGCTCGTGGCCAAGTACGGCTCGCTCGACGACGCGGCCAAGCAATGGGGCCGCCGGGGCCGTCAGCCCAAGGGCGACGACTTCCCCAACGGCCGCGTCGCTCTCTACGACGCCGGCATGCTGACCGGCCAACGCTGGGCCGTGCGCAGCCGCAACGCCAAACGCGCCAGCGACCAGCTCCAGTTCATGACCGAACACCTGCGCGGGTTCTACGCGAACATGGCCGCGTACTTCCGCGATGAACTGGGCGTGAAGTGCGCGATCAGCGCGACGAACTGGAAGACCGCGGACCCGCGCATACTCGGCGCACTCGACAAGTACACGAACATGGCCTGCGGCGTGCTCGACCGGCACGCGTACTTGGGCAGCAGCCACGCCGGCAACGCGGCCAGCTACTCCCTCCGCGTCGGCCAGACGTACATCGACACGACCGGCCTCTACGGCCCGCGCAGCCTGACCAAGGAACTCCAGTACGTCGCGTACCCGCACATGGTGTCCGAGTACAACTACCCCATGCCGAATCGCTTCCGCGCCGAGTGCACGTGGCTCGCTGCGACGTACGGCCGGCTCGACGGCACGGACGCGTACTTCCACTTCGCGCTCGGCAAGGCGGACTGGGCGCGGCAGCACTCCAAGTTCTCCATCTACACCCCGGCCATCATGGGCCAGTTCCCCGGCGCCGCGCTGCTCTATCGCAAGGGCTACGTGAAGGAGGGGCCGGTCGTGTCCCACTCCGCGGTCGCGCTCGGCGACCTGTACGCGTTCAAGGGCACGCCCGCGTCTGAGGAGCAAAACCTCGACGCGCTGCGCAAGGCGGACATCCCCAAGGGCGGCGTGGGGGAGGTGGACCAGCCCGCGAGCATCGACCCGCTCGCGTACTACGTGGGCCAGGTGACCATGAGCGTGGGCGAGGAGCGCGGCAAGTCGAAGGTCATGGACCTGTCGCCCTACATTGACCGGCGCGCCAAGATCGTGCGCAGCGCGACCGGCGAGCTGGCGTGGGATTGGGGCAAGGGGGTGGTCACGCTCAACGCGTCCCACGCGCAGGGCGCCTGCGGATTCCTGGGCAAGGCCGGCGCGATCGAGTTGCGCGACGTGACGCTGACGATCGGCAACGAGTACGCGGCCGTGCTGCTCGTGTCCCTGGACGGCAAACCGCTCGCCGAGTCGGATCGGATGCTGCTCCAGGTCGTGACCGAGGACCGCAACTACGGGTGGAAGACGGCGGAGGCGCGCGTCAAGGGCCGAACGAAAAAGCGCATCACCAGCCTCGGCGCGCCTCCCATCGTCGTGAAGCAGATCGAGGGCGCGGTGTCGCTCAAGCGACGCGACGCCGCGCGGCTGCGCGTGACCGCGCTCGACCCCAATGGATACGCGCGGAAGCGGCTGGCCGGATCGGCCAAGCAGATACGTCTACTCAAGGACTGCCTCTACTACATCGTGGGGAATTGACAGCGCTTGACCCGCGACGCGCGCCCGGGTACGATTCGCGCGATCTCCCCATCCCTATCCAACGGAGCCCGATCATGCCCGAGTCCCTCTGGCCCAACGGCTGCCGCGGCGCGGTGTCCCTCACCTTCGACGATGGCGCCTCTTCGCAACTCAAGCGCGCGATCCCTGTCATGGCCGAGCGCGAGTTGCTCGGCACGTTCTACCTGAGCATCAGGACCGATGACTATATGAAGCGGCTCGAGCCGTGGGTGGAGGTGGCGGCCCGCGGCCATGAGATTGGCAACCACACCAAGAGCCACACCTGCTCGCGCAATTTTTCTGACGATCCCAACGCGAAGGGCCTCGAACGCAGCACGCTCGACGAGATCGAGCAGGACATCCTCGCCGCGGAGGCCGCGCTGCGGGAGCGGTTCCCGGGCGTGACGGAGCGCACGTTCGCTTACCCCTGCTACCAGCACTGGGTCGGCGAAGGCCTCCAGAGGCAGAGCTACGTGCCGATCATCGCCAAGCACTTCGTCGCGGGCCGGGGCATCGGCGAGCACATGTTCTTCAACAGCCCCATGACGCAGGATCTGGCGTACCTCAACTGCCAGCCCTGCGAGCGCGTGTCCGCGGCGGAGATGATCGGCCTCGTCGAGTTGGCCGCGACGCGCGGCCATTGGTGCGTCTTCGCCTTCCACAGCATCGACGGCGGCCGGCTCGGCGCGTCCGAGTTCGATTTCACCCTCCTGTGCGACCACCTCGCCGCGCACCGCGACCGCATCTGGACCGCGCCCACGGTTGATGTGGCGAAGCAGATCATCGAGACACGGAAGGCGGCTGGCGCATGACGAATGCGCTGTTGGCGGTCATTGTTGCACAAGATAGTTGCTGAGACGTGTCAGCAGACGCGTGTGGCGCTCCGATGAGATCTCGCCGATTGAGCCCAACACTTGCCTGCACGGCAGAACTGCTAGAAAGCCCAGTCTGATGAGAGAACTCGATACAAGGCCGCTTGAGTTGAAGTCGGCATCAGCGGGATTGATGATCTCGTCGAAATCCTGCACACGCTCGTGCAATTGCCTGCTAACGCCGCAGACCAACAGATCACCGTAGCCCGGCATTTTCCTCAAGAGGACCGCAGGCCTATTCTTGGCCCTGCCATCGGCCTGTGGCACTGGGGCGAGGATGACGTCACCTTCCTTCATAGTCAGGGTTGTCCTCTTTGATCATGTGTGGAGAGTAGTCGGGCTCGTTCTCGCCGTATGCGGCCGCCAACCCCTGCGCTGACACATGCAGCCAGACGTCGCGCGTTTCGTCTGATCCCTCTTGTGGCAGTACCGTGACGACCAATCGCGTATTGGGCGCGAGGTCGAACGGTTCATCTACACGGATCTGCTGGCCGTCATAGTGAGCAAGGAAAGCGGTGGTTGGCATGGGAATGTTCTCCTTCCGGTCATGACTCAGATCGCCAGAGAAACAATCTGCACACAATGTCCAATTGTGGTCCATTCTACCCTCTCATATGGGTCTGTCAACGACCGCTCGCTGGCCGTCAGGGCCCGTTCACAAATCCCCTCACGCGCTCCCGCCGCCACAGGCCGGACCTGCCTCTGCCATGCATGGCGAGAGGCCTCCAACCGCGTCGGGCCGGCGCGATTGTCTTGCTCTTGGCGCCATTCTATCATGTCTTCGCTGTCCTGTGTGGGTGATATACGTATCGCCTCGTGGCCTTCCCATGAGCAAGCCGCGAACAGACGGAGGCCACTAAGACACGAAGACACCAAGTTGCACTAAGGGTATGCAATTCTGCGTTCCATTCCTCTTTGTGCTCCTTTGTGCCTTGGTGGCTTAGTGGCCTCCGAATCGGCGCTTCGCCCACACGAAATAGCGAGGAGCCCTCATGTGTAACGTGTTACTCTTGGGTCTTGTCTATTTCGCCGGGGCCGCCAGCGCCGCGCCGGGCCGCGTCCCCATGCGCCGACCCATCTCGCCGGCCAATCCCCTCATCATCCTCCCGTCGACGCGCCGGGGGCCGGCCGCGACGCGGGAGAACGTGTGCCCGGAGCTGCGGCCGTTCGTCGCGCTCCA
>JAJRTI010000012.1 GCA_024278415.1 Planctomycetota bacterium
AGTTGCTTGCGGCAGTTGTCCAACCCCGACGTGCCGAGCGCAACGATGGCTTCGTCGAGCAACTCATCCATCGCGCGCTGGTTGGACTTTTGGTCCGCGCCGATCCACCTCTCCTTGGGCAAGCTCTCTTGCCGATCCATCAGGTCCAGATGCTTGCTCAAAGTCGGCACAACTTGGCCGAACACCTGACTCGATAGATCCCGGTCTTCACCGGCCAGCGCCGCCGCGCAGCCACACACAGAAGCGGCCACAAGCAACGCCAGCCTCATCTCACGGCCGCACATCATGGCCAACTCCGATCGCGGCACGGGCCGCAGACAAACGCCGCCGCAGCCACCAGGCTGCGCCGACGAAGCCAAGAGAATCTCAAATACCACAGAGCCCGCATGCTGGCGCATGCGGCTAGCGAACCGGCACAAATCATGGCCAACTCCCATGCTTCCATGCGGGGTGAATCACGTTAGTACCGCGGCGCCAACGCGAGGTCGAGTTGGCTCGCGGCAGGGTCGATGCGGTGGATGCACACGTCGAGCGTATCGCCCAAGCGGTAGGACTTGCCGCCCAGTTGTTCTGCCGCCAAAAAGCCCGACGTGCCGAATTAGCCCAACTCGATCAACATGCCGCGCTCCACGACCATCGTCACCTGCCCCTCGGTGGGCACATTGCCCAAGCGCAGCAGAAACTCCAGCACCCGGCGCCGGCGAATACGCGACTCCGCGCGGTCCGCGGCCGCGGACTGTGCGGTCACGTGCGCAGCAAGCTCCGCCAGCTCGGCGTCTTCGACCGGCTCGCCAAGCTTGCCCTTGCCCGGCCGCACTTCGATCGGCTTGCCCGCCTCACGCAGCAGCGCGCGCAGTTGACGATGCACGGCCAGGTCCGCATAGCGTCGAATCGGGGAAGTGAAATGCGTATACGCCTCAAACCCAAGGCTGAAGTGCGTCGGCAGCGTCGTGGAATAGATCGCACGCGGCATGGCCCGAAGCATGGCGCTGGACACCGCGGGGCCGTAGCCCTGCGCGACCGCCCTGGCCATGGCTTCGCTCAAACTGTCCTTCTTGCCTTTCACCGCGCCCAGCTCCTTGAGCGTCGCCCAGAGGCTGGCCATGTCCGCCGGCTCAGGGTGGTGCCGGAACAGCGTCGGCCGGCCTCGCCGCAGCATCAGCCGCGCCACCTCGCGATTCGCGGCGAGCATGAACTCTTCGATCACGCGATGCGCCACGTCTTGTGAGGTCGGACGCAGATCCACCACATCGCCCTGCCCATTGAAGACCAACTCGATTTCTTCGCGCGGCACGTCGAGCGACGGCCGCTTGCGCTTCAAGATGCCCGCCAGTTTCGCCATGTCGAGCAGCAGCTTCCCTACTCCCCCCCGCTCCCGCACATTGCCGTCCATCACGCGCGACGCGCGCTCGTAGGAAAAGCGCCGGTCGGACCGAATCACGCTCTCCGCAAACGTGGTCTCCAGCAGCTTGCCCTTGGCGCTGTACCGCATCAAGACGCTCATGGTCAGCCGGTCCACGCCCTCCCGCAACGAGCACAGATCGTTGGACAGCTCCTCCGGCAACATGGCGATCACGCGATTGGGCAAGTACACGCTCGTGCCGCGGCGGTGCGCCTCTTGGTCGATCGCACTGCCCGGACCGACGTAATGCGACACGTCGGCGATATGCACGCCAAGCACCCACTCGTCTCCGCGGCGTTCGAGCGAGATCGCGTCGTCGAAGTCCCGCGATGTGACTGGGTCGATGGTCACCACCGTGGCGGTATGGCGCAGATCCAAGCGGCGCTTCAACTCCGCCGGCCCAGGCGCGTTGAGCCGCCGGGCCTCCGAAAGCGCGGCCTTGGGCAGCACGGGCGAGATCGCCAGTTCCGCAAGCACCGCGGCGTCCTCCACCGCGGGGTCACCCGCGCGGCCCAACACTCGCCGGATGCGAAACTTCTCCGGAGTGGCGGCCACCAGCACCTTGTCCCCCTTAAGCGCGTCGCCCTCTACCGCGAGCATCTTGGGGATGTGGTGGGCGTCTGGCATGAAGGCCCCACGCCCGACGTACGTGCCTGCGATGAGCGACCGGCCGCGCTCGACAACCCGCTCCACCCGCGCAGTGCCGCGATCGCCCTTTCTCGCGGCAACCGTGTCGCCGTCGATTGCTTCGCCTTCCTGCTTTGGCGGCACGAACAAGTCTTGCCCTCCACCTTCCAAGACCAGGAATCCGAATCCGCGCGGGTGGCCCGCATAAGTGCCGCGCACCGTTCCCGAATCACCGGACCCGCGCTCTTGATGTTTGGACATGTGCAACCTATGAAACATGGACAGTCTGAGCAACGCGTAGGCACCCGCCTACGACAACCCCTACAGTATAGCATGACGCGCCGCGAACACCACATGCCGGAATCCCCATCGCAGGAGCAATTGCATTCCCATGGCGCCGCGCCGGTCCTCTCACTTTCCCATTGTGCCGTCTTAGCAACGAAACTTTCCGAACGCGAACAGCCCTGTGCCGTATAGACTCTGCTGAGAGTCCCTGCCGTTTCCCAAACGGCATCTCGAAGTGCTTTCGCCCGCGCCGTTGCCGATTCCAACCGCTTGCGCATCCATCGAAGTGATCCGACACATCCTCCCGTGCAGCTTCCATCTGCTGGCCCACTGCGCCCTCCGTGGCATTCTGAAAGAAGCGTGTTAGCGAAGCTTCGCCTCAAACCGTGGAGGCGTCGCTGCGCGTGCTCACGATGTGTACGCGCTTCCCCTGCCGCCCAGCCACACGGGGACAAGCCGCGTGCTGGCGAGGCAAACTTGACACAACTGTCACGTTTTCGCGTCTTGGCGACGACTAGTTGAGCGCCTTTACCGCCACCAACGTCAAGTCGTCTTTGCGCGGCTTGTGCCCGCCGAACTGCATCACCGCGTCCCTCACGGCTTCCACGATCTCCTCCGCGGTTCCGTCGAGGTTCGCGAGCAGCACCTCCTCCACTCCTTTGCTCCCCAGCATATGCTCACCGTCCGCGGCCTCCCGCTCGGTCGCCCCATCGGTGAACATGAACACCACATCGCCGGGGGCGAGCGGGATCGGATCCCACGCTGGGAGCTTCACGTCATCCAAGATCCCCATGGGCGGCGCATTGTTTTCAAGCGGCACGACTTCCCGCGTCGCTGCGCGCACCAGCAGTGGCGGCTCGTGGCCGGCCGACACGTACGACAGCGTGCGCGTCGCGGGGTCGATCACCGCGTAGAACAACGTCAGGAACATACCGTCCTTAACATCTTCGCACAGCAGCCTGTTCATCTGCTCCGCGGTCTGCTGGAGACCGCTCTGGAATGTGGCCAGCGCGCGCAAGAGCGAACGGGAGCCCATCATCAGCAACGCGGAGCCCACGCCGTGCCCAGTCACGTCGCCGATAGCGACGCCGATGCGTCCATCCTCCAAGGGGATGAAATCGTAGTAGTCGCCGCCGGTCTCGTCGCAAGGCCAGCAGTGGCCGTAGATGTCGAGCCCCTCGACGAGGGGCGACTCCTCCGGCAGCACCTGCGCCTGGATGTCCCGCGCCATGGCCAGGGCCGCGGCCATCTGCTTCTTCTGCACGTAATGCTCGACCAACTCCGCCTGGTCCAAGGCGATGGCCGCGTGGCTCGCCAATGCGAGGAGGAGGTTCTCATCGTAAGACGTGAATGCGCCGCCCCTCTTATTCAGCACCTGCACGACGCCCACGACCTTGTCCTCATGCGTGACGAGCGGGACACATAGGATACTGCGCGTCTGGAAGCCGGTCTTTTTGTCCCAACTCGGATCGAAGCGTGCGTCCCCGTACGGGTCGTCGATGTTGATCAACTCCTTGGTCACCGCAACCGTGCCACTGATGCCCTGGCCCACCGGCAGGCGAATCTCTTTGATCTCCAGACCCTCCGCGGTGCGCGTGCAAAGCTCGCCCGTCTCCTGGTCGACGAGAAAAAGCGACGTGCGCTCCGCTCGCATCACCGTCGTCGTCCGCTCAATGATGAGGTCGAGGAGCTTGCTCAGATCCTTCTCAACTGCCATGGCCTTCGAGATCTCGAGCAGCGCCTCGAGGTCGGCCAGTTTATCTTGATGATTCGCGCCTTGGTTCATGGGGGGGGCCTCCTGGGCAATTCCACGCGGAGTCTAACACATTGCCGGAGGGGCTGCAATGTGCCTAGCAGGCGTGCGGAGCGCAGGTTTGCTGTTCCCTCTTGCGTATTCGGATCGGGAGCCGACATGCGGAATACGCCATACGCCGCCGATTTCTCGTGACCGTTCCTGACGGCGAAGCCACCCGGAGATTCCACGTGGCGTTCTATTAAGGCTTCTTGAACTGCACTTGCGCCACTTGTTCGCCCTTCTCGACGTAGGGATGGTGCCCTGGCATAGCCACGTCGCAGTCCGGCCGAACCACGCCGAACGCGCGCAAGTAGCCGCTGTGTGGCGAGCGAATCTCGGTGAGCTTCAGGTTGGTGTCGGAGATGACGAGGCCAATCCGTTCGCCCTTGTCGATCAGGTCGCACTGGCGCCGATCGGCCGGCACGAACATGCCGTTGCAAGGTGCGGCCACCATCACCGTCTGACACTCGTCCGAGAAGAGCACTGGCGAGTCGCCCTTGGCCAAGCGCCCGGGCCACAGACCGATGGCCTTTGCGTAGTTGGTCATCATGCGCAGGCCCCGCTGGATCTCCCACTCGATCATCGTGTATTGGCCGGAGAACTCGAACGTCACACCCACGCGCCCAGTCGCGCAAAAGTATCCGCCGAGCGTGAAGTTGCTGGGCCCGCACACGTGCACAAAGCGATGGCCCAGCTTGGTCGCGAGTTCGCGTAGGCCCGGCGCGTCGCGGATAAGCACGGCCGCTGCGTTGTGTGCATTCCAGCAGTGCAAGTCCAGCGCGTGCGTGGCTTCCTCGCCGAAGGCTTGGTAGATCGCGTACGGGATGCGAGCGGTATCGTTGCCGCGCTTCTTCCCAGGCCACCAGCGGTTCATGTTGTGGCCCTTGTCGTCGCCGTACGACTGCTCCGGCTTCATGTTGATGTGCGGCCGGCGCTGCCGGATCGCCGGCAAGTTCACCATGGGCACGGCGAAGATCTTGCCGCACCGCATCCGCTCCCGAGCGATCTCCACGAACCGGCGAATCGCCTCCGTGCCCTGCACTTCGTTCCCATGCTGTGCCGCGGTGATGAGCATCCGCGGCACAGGCTTGTTAGAATCCAAAACCCAAGCGGGAATCACGACCTCTTTGCCGCCGCGCAGTTCGGCCTTGATGCGGCGGGTCTTCAGTTTCACGGCCATGGCGCTCTCCTTCCAAATCACACGCGGAGTGGACTGAGTCTCAATGGGGCGAAGTGTAGGCCGAGGAGCAATGGCGTGTCAAGAGCCGGCCGCGCAGGACTTTCCCCAACAAACCGTGTCATGGTTGTTGGAGGAGGTGATGGCTGTCCGACCTACCACACTGAGGATGTGAAACAGGGCGTTCTTTCGCTGGTGCCCCATCTGGCAACGCCTACGCGCCTATAGTAGGCCTTCTGGCGGCCACGCGCCCCAGCAGACGCGCACTGACGTGCGCACTACTAGACGGTGCGTGGGGAAACTCCCGCCGGCCCCCCACTACGCCCGGTCGAAAGGGAACGCCATAACCTCCGTTATCGACTCGGCGCCAAGCGCTAGCATGACCAGTCTGTCGAATCCCAACGCGACTCCCGCGCATGCCGGCAGCCCCGCGTCCATCGCATCCAGCAGCCGGCCCGCGCGCGCCAGCGGAATTCCTTGGGCCTGCATGCGCTCCCGCAGTTCGTCCGCGTCGGTCAACTCGTTGTACCCGTTGCACAACTCAATACCCTTCACGTACAACTCGAACCGCTCCGCCACGGGCGGGTTGTCATGTCTGATCTTCGCGAGCGCGGCTTGCGATGCGGGGTAGTCGTAGAGAAACTCCGGACCCTGTTGCCCCAGCTTCGGTTCGACCAACTCAATCAGCAGGAAGTTTCGCCAGCCGTCTACGTCGTCCGGGGCCATGCCTGACGGCCGCGTCAGCCCTCGCTCAGCCGCAAGCCACGGCAGCCGGCTTACAGGCTGAACCAACGGGTTGAGGCCTGCGTGCCGCTCGAAGGCTTGCTCGTACGATGTTCGGGCGAACGGCCTGGCCTCGATGCCAAACATCTCCTCCGCACCCCCACGGTGCGCAACGTCGCGCACCAACTCCTCCACGACGCGCATCTGCTCCACGTGGGTGTCGCCAACGCGGTACCACTCGATGATCGTGAACTGTGGGTTGTGGAGCCGCCCGAGTTCGCCATTGCGAAACCCTTTGGTGATCTCGTAGATTGCATCCGCTCCGGCCGCGAGCAGCCGCTTCATCGCGAACTCAGGCGAGGTCTGTAGAAACAACTCCCTCCCGTTCGCTCGCCCGCCTCCCGCGGGAACCCATCGGCTCGTGAAACACTCGAGG
>JAJRTI010000324.1 GCA_024278415.1 Planctomycetota bacterium
CCGCAACCCTGGGCTAGAAGCCGGAAGCCCGTTGGGCTTCCAAACAGCGTTTCGTCAAGCGGAAACGCTGTCCATTGAACTCGCGCACGTTCATGGGGCCAACGACTGTTGCAATCGGCTGAAGTGTTACGTTTACCCAATCCGGCGCACAGGTTGGGCAATGCCTGCCAATTCTGTCTGCCGCGACCCTCGGTGGATGCATCCCCTGCCTGGGGTCCGGCGCCTCATGTCGCTACGCCGTAGGCGTTATACCCCAAAGCCCAGGGTTAAGCGTAGCGCAACCCTGGGAAACCCTGTGGCGTTGTGGGAGTGCGTTTGGCCAATCGGACGACGCGGGTCTCCAAGCACAGCCCCACCTACTCAGATAGGCATACGAACTTGCGGGACGCGACACTAGGCCCTATGCGCTCATTCCTTGCGGAGGGTGCGGGGCCTCAACCCTCCGCGCAGAACTCCCAGAGAGTGTTGATGCTCTCGCCCTTGCGCGTGTGTCAGGTGGGCGGCAGCGGTGGTGGCGCCGTGTGGTGTTGCTTGCGCCACCAGCAAGCGAACCCGATGGCGGCCAGAAGCCAAGACGCGGACGCGGCGACAAAGCCAAGGGCAAACCGTTTCCAGTGGCGGAACTTGTGGCGCTTGGCTCCCGTTGCCGGGGCGATGGCGAACTGCTTGGCGACGGATTCCGCGGTGTACTGGGTCAACGGTGGCAAGGGCCGGCCCGCGAGCGAGATCGGCTCGACTGACACGCGAGGGCCATCGAGAACAAACTTGACGATGCAGTCGCGGTCCATGTCGCCCAAACCCGTTGCAATGCAGTGGAAGCGCTCGCCTCGCTTTTCGTACATTAGAGGGAAGGACCACGACACGCCCACGTCGTCCGCGATGAGCAACACCTGCTTCGATTCTGCGAGCCTCACAAGTTGCGGCAGGAAATCGGCCCGGAAGTTCGACTCAGGAGGATGGTTCTTGCCGTTGCAGAGAGCCCACACGCGGGCGAAGTGGGGATCGCCAGGGAAGTAGATGGGGTGGTGCATGAATATGCACAGGGTGGCCAGATCCGGATCGCGACCGACCTCGTCGATGGCTCGGTCGAGCATGTTCTTCTGTTCGCCGACGATGTGATAGCGGTTGAGCAATGTGTCGAGGAACACGAACCGGGCTGGACCACGCCTGAAGGAACGGTACGTGCGGCCGAAAGCGCTCTCGTACGCGGCGCGATCCGTCATATCGTGATTCCCCACGGCATTGAACACGGGCGCTCGGATGCGGTCGAGCAGCCCCCGGCGCAGCATGCGGAATTGCTCCGGCTCGCTTCGCCTCACGATGTCGCCCAACAGGGCGACGAAGTCCGGTTTGGCCGCGTTGATCCGCTCCACGTTCGCCATGAGCGAGGAGGCAGGGTATATGCTGTGTGCGTTTTCCGGCGCGCCGTACGCGTGCCCGATCGCGAAGAACACGACTGGCTTGCCGGACCAAGCCGAGAGCTGCCGGCCGTTGAGTCCCTGCGAGGCTGCCTCATGGCCCGGAGCCGAACGACAGAGAAGCACGAGGCAAAGCGTGAGAGGTGTCGGGCACAAGGCAATCCCCTTCACATCGCAAGGATACGGCGCACACCGTCGACATATTTCGACACAGCGGTTACGCGTGTCGGAAACCAAGATGCCGCCTGGCGCGCCGCGGCTTCATTTTCGCGCGTGTACTTGAGTTCGACGACGATGTCCTCTGGCGAGTGCAGAGGCCGAGCCAGATTGGCGCGGTCGGAGGCCGTCTGGTCGTAGAACGCCAGGTCGCGGTCAATGGTCAGCCTGATCTGGCCGTCGCCGGAGACGAAGTAGTCGCGGCAGTACCGGGTCACAACCACCGGCAGGGTGCTGCCATTGAAGCGGGGACGTGCGTCTGGTGGCAGGGCCCCGCGAATCGCAGAAACCACGCGGTGCCATTCTGACTGGTGGCGCAATCCAAGGTTCTCAACGGGGTATTCCGCCTTGGAGCCCACGTGTCCTGCCTTCATCTTGAACTGAAGCACTCCGCACTCGCACGCGTCTACGTCGCCGTACCAGCGGAGCCGGACCTTGCAGCGGTACATGATGCCGGCGGCGTGGTGCCAGCACGCCCGGAGGCGCGGCGAGTCGAAGTACGCACTGTTCACAAACCGGGGAGGATAGGACTGAGAGAAGGCGGTTGGATGCAGCCTGACCAGCGCGCACAACTCGTGGTAGCCCACGTCGGTGGCGAGGAACTTCCGTTCGTAGCGAGCCGACGGATCGTCTGTTGTGGTGATCATTTTGGCGCCTCAAGCCCTGCTTCGAGCATCTTGGCAACGTTCTTTTGGGTTCCCGCGTGCAAGATCCCGTTGAGCGTCACTTTCGAGCGCCGCTCGACCAAGGCCAGCCGACTGTTGTTCTCTGCGACTACATCGGTGGCTTCCAGTGTCGCCGGGCCGAACCAGGGCTTCTTCTGGTAGGCTGCGAAGGCCACCTTGTTGTGTCGCAGGGTCGCACCCCGCAGCACGAGGGTCGAGGCATCCTTGCTCGCGGCCCCGATGGCCGACGCCTCGATGGTCACGCGCCGCGCGAGGACCGTGCTCCCTTCTCCGGCGCTGATGCCTTTGTCCCCGCAGCCGGTCAGCACCACGCGGTCGATGCTCACCTTGCTCCCGGACACGTCGATCCCGTCGTTGCCCGGCCGCTCGAACGTGCACTGCAGGACGCGGCCGTCGCTGAAGTCCGAATCGAGAGCGTCAGATGCGGCATCCGTCACGCAGGTGTTGCGCATGTCAAAGGGGGACTTGACGAAGTTGATGCCATCCTCGCCGAGTGCATGCTCGATTCGGCAGTTCGTCAACGTCACGGGACTGCGGTAGAAGGTGACCCCGCCCGTGAGCGTCCACAGCCCGCGATCCACCCGATTCGCGCGTCGGATGGTTGTCCAGGTGAGCTTCGAGGGGCCGCCGGCATTGAGCACAACCAAGCCGCCCCATTGGTCTTTCTGGGGCTCCAAGTTGACCGGTTTGTCTGCCGACCCATTGAACGCCACCGGCGAGTAGGAGAGCAGGACTTTGCCTTTGGCAAAGCGTAACGTTGTGCCGGGGCCTGCCTCGAGCGTGTAGCCAGCCGGTGCCACGAGGTCGCCCTCGATGGACCATGTGCCGGGCCGGAGGCGTATGGTCTTGTGGGCCTCGTCCACGGCCGCGAAGGCGCTCGTGCGCAGGCGTTCGAGCGTGGCCGCGTTGCCTGGCGGAGCCATGGCGAGATCCACGAGGCGGCGCTCCTCGACCTGCTGCTCCCGAATGTCAGACGCCCCAATGACGCGATACAGAATGGTCAGCACCACGTCTGGAGGGTCCGTGGGCGAGGGAGCCGGCAGTTCCATATCGAACGATTGGTAACGGATGCGCTGCGACGATAGCCGGGCGGGGAGCACGCTCAGGGTCTCGGGCACGCGCAGGCTGTGGCTATTGGCCTTCATCCCGACGACTTCAACAGGCACGGAGAGCAGGTTCCCGATGCCTCCGCGCACGCGCAAAGGCTTGCCTGGCTTCGCGCTTAGGTTATACGCGTACGCGTCGATCATGACGGGTGCATTGAGGACGGAGCGGATCATGCGCTGGTTGACCCGCAGTATGCCGGCATCGAAGTCCACACTCGGCCACTCGCGGTGCAGCAGCCTGAGCTTGGCCTTGAGGCCAGGACGAAGCGCCTCGATGAGCCCATCGATATAGGCGTCAGAGGACACACGCTCCAACTCCTGAATGTACGCGCGATAAAAGTCCATGTCTTGGAATAGCGCCCTGTGTAGTGTGTCGCGCGGCCCAAGCGAACCGGCAGCGTCGCCCGGGTGTGTCGTGTGGCCGTACCACAGGCGGTTGCCGATCGAACCCGCGATACCCAACACGAGTTCGATGGACTGGCCGGCGTCGCCGTCATACGCGATCGGCTCGAGCTTGGAGGTGACGGCGTTGTAGTAGTAGCGCATGTTGTGCCAAGCGCTGCCGTGCCAACTGCCGAGCAGGTCGCAGAGCGCCAGGTAACGCGCGTACAGTTTGGTGTCGAATGCTTGCGAGGTAGACAATTCTCCGCGGCGGAACCGGTCGAGCAGCGTGCGAGCGGCGCCAAACAGGCGGCGCCGCTTGTCGTCAGCCATGACCTTCTTGGTGTCGAAGCAGTCGATCTTGCTTGACTGCCAGTTCACGCCTAGGCTTCGGTTGAAGCCGAAGAGGCTGGCCTCCAGCCAGAACAGGCTTTCGTCCATCCGAACGATGACGGTCTCCCGTTTGTGGTGCAGTTCCATGAACTCTTGGGAGAATGCCTCCTCGAATGCGTAGATGCCCTTGGGTCTGCCATTCACGCGCACATCCACAAAGTCGTACCGCGGTGTCATGATCCCTTCCCGGCGCATGGCCTCCGCGTAGACCCACTCGTTGACGTATTTCCTTGTCTTGGGGTGTTGGAGCGAGAACTTCCGCATCCCGCGGAATCGGTCTCTGCCCTTCAGTTCGACCCGCAATGACCACTTGTCGGAGTCCAAATGGTCGATCAGATCTCCTTTGATGCGCACCTTGGCCCGCAGGGTTCGATTGCCGGCGCGGATCCTGGCCGGGACGAATACTCGGTCCGCGGGCAGGACCATGCCTCGCGCCAAGGCCCGTTGCCGCTGCTTCAGCAACTCCTGGTAATCCTTGAACCCGATATCGACCCACAGCGTCTGAGGGGGGGCACTGAGGTGGGCCATCGCGTAGCGGCCCGTGTAGGTGATGTCTCTCGCGACGGATTTGAGCCATTCGAACGGCAGCCACTCCAGCTTGTAGAGCACCACCCCGGCATACAGGAGCACCACGACGCCGGCAAGGGCCACCACGAGCCTGACGGACGTCAGTCGCATCGTACTTTTGGCCGCGGACCACGCTTGTGCCCGCCGGCTCAGGTTGGATTCAGACTTGATGAGCATGGCGCGAATCCAGCGGAGCCCAGCCCGTTTCGACGCGAGCTACGCGTCGAAGATGCGCGACTGGTCCACGAACGTAGCCCGAGCGCCAGGTGCGAGGGCGGTCAGTGCGTTCACCAACTCGCTGATATGCTGCCCCTCGCTGAGCGTCACGAGGAAGCTGACTTGCAACGACCCGTCCCCTTGGTCGAGGCGCTTGAGATCCACCGTGCTTGCATACTCCGCAGTGGTCCCGATCACGCGGTCGGCCATATCGGCAGGCAATTCGCCCGCGGCTGCCCACTCCAGGTAGAGATTGGCCGGCGCTTTCGTCTTGACCGCGTAGTGCCGCAGATGCACGAAAAAGAGGATCATTACGAAGGCCAAGATGGTCGGCGCGCGTTGGTCCGCGCCGAAGCCCAATCCGATGGCGATCGTGAGGAACAGATACGCCAACTCTTCCGGCTCCTTGATCGCCGCACGGAAACGCACGATCGAGAGCGCACCCACCAGGCCCAGCGAGAGCGCCAGCGACGACTTGACGACCGAAATGATCAACGTGGTCGTCAGCGCCACCAGCGTGAAGACTATGGCCAAGCTCCCCCGGTTGGAGAGGCTGCGCCCATATCGAGTGTAGTACATCCCCAGGATGGAGGACAGCAGCGCGGACAGAAGGAGGTTCAACGCCACGGCCTTGAGAGATAGCGTCTCTGGCATGCTGACGGAGAACAACGACGAGGGGTTCATGGGCACTCCCTGCGGCAGAAATGGTGGCGACCGGGGGGACGAGGATTGGCCCGGAATGGCGGACCCCTACCCTCCGGTGAGGCACATCGCGACAACGGGAGGAACGTAGGTATCAACAACAGTCAAGTTCGATGCCAGATAGGCTCGCGGCCTAGCGCTGAGACACAATATCTGGAGCACATGAACCTTCAACTTGAGTGTTCCTGATATCTGAATTAGAGCAGTATACCCCAAGCCATGTTTGAAGACAAGCTTTCGAGCCGGCTTGGCGGAGGGGCCAGGAGGAGCATCCAGGTGAGTCGCTGTTAGTGCCTTAAGCCTTCGTAACCGCGACGAAAAACAAGATGTTGCACACATGGAGCAGACGGCCTTCGCCGTCCGTCGGATTGCGAAGGCATGCCGCCCCCGGGTTGCGGGCGAAGCCCGCCTTGTTGCATAAGCCATCGCTCCGCCGACGCGGGGTCGGCGGGGGCGCGATCCCCGTTGCACTCGGCTGAAATGTTACCTCCGGCAATACTCTGCACGAAAGGAGTTGACGGGCCAGCGCTTTGGAATGACAACTGTTTGGCTAACGAACTATGTGGTTCACAAATGACATCTGCTGGCAGTTCGGGACAAATAAGGATCCGCCATGGCCTCACAACCGATCGGCGACGCGGCTGAGCGCGTCCACCTGCTGGTGAGCGAGATCCAGCATCGTTTCTTCTCCGGCATGACGCACAAGCCCAAAATGGCGAACCTGCCCGACGTGACCATGCGTCAGCTCCGGTTGCTGCGGCTGCTCGGCCAGCACGAGAGCGTGGCCATGAAAGAGTTGGCTCGCCTGGCCGGCATCTCGATGCCCACTGCGACGGGCCTCGTCGACCGCATGGTCGAGAACGGGTTCGTGGTGCGGGCGGATGATCCGGACGACCGCCGGTGGTGCGCGTGCAATTCACGCGCAAGGCCAAGGGCCGCAGGATCGCCGTCTTGCCCGGATGGATAGGGCTGTTGAACTGTGCCCCGTGAGCAAGAGCCGGCAAACGAAACGAGCGAGACCTGTTGGGGTCTCGCTCGTTTGCTTCCGAGTGCGGGAGGCGGGATTCGAACCCGCATGGTGTTACCCACATGTCCCTCAAACATGCGCGTCTGCCAGTTCCGCCACTCCCGCGGGCCGTCGGGCGCCGGGCAAATCCTTCCTTTGGCGGCCACCCAACACACGCGCTATTGTATCGGCGTAATGCGCGCAAGTCAATGGCCTTCGCGGCGAGACCTCCCGGGCCTTCCCGGGCGCGTTGCCCGATGGCGTTGACAGGCCTCAGGCCAGCCAGTAGAATCCCGCGGCAGTTGGTCATACCTGCCGCTCTCTCACCAAGGAGCCTCCCATGGCTATCAAGCTGCCGTATATGAGCTTCTCTTGCCCCGAGGCCACGCTCGAAGAGTTCGTCGGCTACGCGAAAAAATACGGATACGAAGGAGTCGAACCGCGCGCGGAGGCCGGCCACAACCACGGCGTCGAGATCGACGCAAGCGCGGACAAGCGCGCCGAGATGAAGAAGTACTTCGAGGGCGAAGGTGTCGCTCCCTGCTGCCTGGCCACGTCACGCAAGTTCGCAATTCTGGACGAAGCCGAGTTGGCCGAGAGCATCGAGACGTGCAAGAAGCTCATCGACCTTGCGGCCGACATTGGCAGCACGCGCCTCCGCACGTTCGGCGGCGTGCCCCCAGAGGGCATGAGCATGGACGACGCGATCCAGGCCGTGGGCGAGAGCCTCGGCAAACTGGGCCCCTACGCGGCCGAGCGCGGGGTCACGATCTGCACCGAGACGCACGACGCGTTCAGCAAAGCCACCGACACCGCGGCAGCCATCGCGATCGCGAACTCGCCGGCCGTGAAGGCGAACTGGGACATCATGCACCCGTACACGAAGGGCATGACCATCGACGAGGCGTACGACGCGCTCAAGGGCAATATCGCACACTGCCACATCCACGATGGCACGTACGACGACGCGCGCAAGCCCACCCTCGCGCTCATGGGCGAGGGCGAGATCCCCTACCCGCGCGCAATCGAGCTGTTGGAGGCGGACGGCTACGATGGCTATCTCTCGGGCGAATGGATCCAGGCGTGGCATCCCGACGAGGTGCTGCCCCACGACGGGAAGGCGTTGCGAAGCTACATGCGCGCATGACGCAAGAGGGACTCCGCCACGCCCGCGGTCACTTGCGCAGGGTGGCCGCGTCCGCCGCGAGTATCCACAGAAGCGAAGATGCTCGATGCACTCTGCGCGGTTGCTTGCTAGCGCGGGCAATGTGGCCGCGCGTTTTTTTGCTATTATCCTCTGGGACGCACTTGGCCGTACACGGAGGCTGGCACTTGATGCATCTGACAGTTCTAATCCTTGCCGCCGCCCTCGCCGCGCCCGCAGGGGGCCAAGCGGCCTTTCCGCCTCTCTACCATAAGGCGATGGCGTTTATCCAGAAACGCGGCCCGGAGTTGGGGCTCAAGTACGAACTCCAGGAGCAGGCGGCCGTGCCCCAGTGGGCCAAGGGGGAGCCAGAGCCGCTGTTCCGATTCGTGCACATGACCGACCTGCACTACAACCGCCGCGTCGATCCGTTTCTGCGCAAAGCGCTGCGGATGATTCGGGAGGACATCAAACCGGCGTTTGTCGTCAGCACGGGCGATCTGTGCAATACACGCCAGCAGCCGGCCCTGAGGCGTGTCTTGGAGCAGGGCCTGGCCGGCATCCCCCACTATGCCACTCGCGGCGACAACTGGCCCTGGGGCTTCGGCGAGGCCTTCGGCCCCTACGACTGGAGCTTCACGTGCGGAGGCGTAGGCTTCGTGGCCGCGGCGCTCGACCGCGACATCGTGGGCCTCGGCATTGGCCTCTTCGAGCCGGACACGTGGCAGTGGCTCACGGCCGCGCTCGACTCATACGCGGGCCGGCCGGTGGTGTTCTTTATGCACGAGAACGTCATGCCGCCTACGTTCCTCGACGCACCGCGGTTGCTGCGCGCAATCCAAGCCCGGCCTTATGTTGTGGCGACCGTTTCGGGACACCTACACTACGACTACGCGATACGGATTGCCGGACAGCTCCACCTCGTCGGCCCGGGCTTTGGCCCGCACCCGCGCCACCCGTTCAAGGTGTACGAGGTGCATCGGGACCATATCACCGTGCGCACGGTCAAATGGCGTGGCGGGCGATTCCAGTACGTCACGCTCTACCAGCGCATCGACTTCCCTGGGGGCATGAGGTTGGCGTTGCCTGCCAATGGGCAAGCCAAGGTCTAGGGCTTTCGTGCGCGGGCGCCGCGGGAGGTGATCGAGGACCCGTCGCTCGCGGGACGTATGCTCGCATTGGTGCCCCCGGTCATGGCATTCATTCCGCTCACGGGCCGGCAAGACGAAGTCTGGGCGGACATTGGCGAACTGGCTTCTGACCTGATGAACGCCATGGCCCAGCAAGCGCGGAGGGCGAAGCCTGCGCCTCAAGGCCGGCGGTAGGGCGGCGTGTTGACGCCTACGCGGCCTCACGCTATGGTGGTGCGTCACGATTCTCTAAGCTCCAGGCGGGAAACGCCCATAATCAGGAGATGACCCACTCATGCCGTCACGCAAGCTCTATGACCTGAAGGTGTCCCTCTTGTCCGCCCCGGCGCATGCGGGGCCGCTTGAGGAGGAGGTCTCGCGCACAATCCAAATCCGAGGCGACCTCATGCTGTCGGATCTGCACAGAGCGATTTTCGACGCGTTCGATCGCGAGGAGGAGCATATGTACGAGTTCCTCTTCGACGGCGACAACGGCAAGCACCGCGCACGTTACACCATGGGCGCGGATTTGGAGGGGGATCCGTCTAAGCCAAAGTCCACAGGCGACGTGAGTGAAACGACCGTGGCGTCGCTTGGCCTCGCACTATGCGACCGATTTAAGTACGTCTTCGGCTTTGGCGACGAGTGGGTGCACGAGGTGGAGGTGGTCGCATTCGAGCAGGGCTCGGGCTTCGCAAGTTCGCCTTCGGTCATTGCGCGTGTGGGCGAATCGCCGGAGCAGTACCCGGACTAACCCGCATTTCTCACCAGCCTGGGCGCGTCGAATGGGAGGGGCTGGCCCGTCGGGCGCCGCTGCTGCGTTGCACGGCGCTCGACGGGCCCCGAGCACGCCTTCGCGACAGTGCGCCTGGCATCGACACCCGCCTGGACTCGTGAGAAATGCGGGCTAAGCTACGGGGCGCAGACGGACAGAACGCGAAGACCTATCGGGGGGCGGCCTTCTGGGAGTGGCGTGCGCCGACTCAGCCCTCAACCGGCTTCGCTGCCGGCGCCCTCTCTTGGCCCGCCTTGCCCGCCCTCTTCTCCAGGAGCGACAGGAGCGCGTCGAGCATGGGCTTGTAGCGCTCGCGCATGAAGGGGTTTGCGTCGGGGTCGAAGCGGCGCCGGCGTCCCTCCTGGCGTTCGCGGGTGCCTGAGCCCGCCTCGCGGTGTGCGGGCCGAGCCGTCTCCGTCGTGGCTGCGGTCGTCGTGGCCGCGGGTGAGGCCGTTTGTGTCGCGGCCCCGTCTGGCCTGCCTCGCCTGCCACGTCCTCGCGATAGGCGCGGCAACTCGATTGCGTCGAACCCGGCAATCTGCTCCGGGGTGAGCACGGCTTTGGCCTTGGCCACAAGCGCCAACGCGGGCTCCTTTGCGAGTTTCGCCTCCGTGCGCAACGGTGCGAGGGTCTGGATTAGCTTTGCGGCCTGCTCCGCCGAGAGTGCGAGCCCCTCTTGCTGGTCCAATACTGGCAACTTCCGCACCAGGCTTGTGAGCGCCAGCCGGTAAGCGAAGCGCTCGCGCCAGTTGCCCATGCCCCCACCTCCGTCTCTTGGGGCATCTGGATCTTCGTCGATGCACTGCTTCCGTCGGTTGAGTTGTTTCAACTGTGCCCGGTGGTTCGAGTATGCGGCCACGGCCGCGGCCGCCAGCACCGCGGCCGCCAGTGGCACGATCAGCGGGGCGCCTGCCTTCTCCATCTGCTTGCGGAACAGAAGCGCGGCGAGGAGAACGGCCACGCCAAAGGCCATCACGATGCCGGATAGGGGAGTCACAGCCCGAGCCTCCATGGATATAGCTGGGCCGTGCGCTAGCGGTCCAGTTCGTCAATGATCCCGTCGCCGTTGCTGTCCGCGTCCTGGGTGTCGGGGATCCCGTCGTTGTCGTCGTCCGTGTCTTGGTAGTTGGGGATGCCGTCGCCGTCGATGTCGGTATCGCGCGTGTCAGGGATTCCATCTTGGTCGAGGTCGTGTGCGAGGCGATCCGTCTCGCGTTCGCGTTGCAGGCGTGATGGGTCCACGGCCATGCGTCCCGCGCTGTTGAACCCTTCGTCCGTGCTCTCGGCCAGGCCGAAGTTCAAGTTGTAGCTGCTTGCGCGGCAGCCAGCGACGGCGATGAGCACAAGCATGCACGGCAGGAGCCGTTTCGTGGTGTTCTGTGCCATGACGTATCTCCTTTGTGAGTGGCCCTTCCTGCTAGGTTCTCAAGTCGCGAGATAGGTTGGAGGCTGGGGTCATTCTACTCTACCCGCGGTGTGTGTCAAATGATCCGCGTGGGGTCTTTGGCCGGCCGGGCATCGACGATGGCTTTGCGCTGTTCGAACTTCTCGCCCTTGCGGCCGAGCATGGCATGGGCGTTCAGTTTGCCCAGCTCCACCCCCGGTTGGTTGAACGCGTCGATGTTGTAGAGTTCGCCGGCGAACGCGGTCTGCATCTCGAGCATGTAAAAGAGTTGGCCGAGCGTATGGGGCGACACCGTGGGCATGTGGATCGTGCAGTTGGGCCGGCTGTTTTCGGTCAGCGCCAGTTCTGTGCCGATGCGTTCGGCTTCGAGGACTTGATTCAGGGTGTGGCCGGCCAGATAGCCCACGCCGTCCAAATCCGCCACCCCGTCTGGTATCACGCAGGTCACCCCAAAATCCGCCACTGCGAGGAACGTAATGACCTTGTCGAACGGCCCTTCCATGTAGAGTTGCACTTGCGAGTGCTGATCGGTGGCGCCCAGCGCTTTCACCGGCGTGGGGCCAACGTGTATCGGCTTTCCGTTCCGATCGACGTTCTTGCCCAGGCTCTCGGCCCAAAGCTGGCGGAACCAATCGGCCACCGAGTAGAGGCCCCACGCGTACGGCATCATAACGGAGATCGGCTTGCTGTTCTGATCGCTCATGAACTGGAGCACCGCGTTCATGAGCGCGGGATTGGCCCACAGGTCGGTGTTTAGGCAGCGCAGGTCCATGGCCGCCGCTCCGGCGAGGAGTGCGTCCACGTCGATGCCGGCCACGGCCGCGGTGAGCAAGCCCACGGGCGACATGACGCTGAACCGGCCGCCCACGCCATCGGGCACGATCAGCGTGCGCCAGCCGTGGTCCCGGGCCATGGGCACCAACTTGCCATGGGCGCGGTCTGTGGTCGCGACGATTTGCTTGGCCACGTCCGCGCCGGCCGCGCGGAGGCGGTCCCGCGCAATCAAGAGCTGCCCCATGGCCTCCGCGGTCTTGCCGGACTTGGAGATCACGTTGAACACCGTCCGCTTGGGGTCGAGCATGTCAAACAGCGTCTGCGATTGCAGCGGATCGACGTTGTCGAGCACGTAGACTCGCGGGCCGCCGCGCACGTCGCGGGGCAATTCGTTGTAGTACGGCTTGCAGAGAGCGGACACGAGCGCGATGTTGCCTAGCGCGGAGCCGCCGATGCCCAGCACGACAAAGTTGTCATACTCGCTGCGAATCTCGCCGGCCAACGCGGCGATCTCATCGACCTGGAAGCGTTCGTGCGGCAGGTCGGTCCAAGCCATGTCCTTGATCTCTCGATCGAGGAACGGCTTGGTGCGGCCGGCCTCGCGGCGTTTCTGCACCGCCGCGGCCGCGGCCGCGGCTTGGCCGGCCATTGAGTCGAGTTCCTCCTTGGAGAACCCATGCGGCGCCGGCACGTTGGGCTGCATCATGTTGTTGAAGTCGAGTCGGATTGCGGCCTCCGCGAGGTGCTGCCGGAGAGTGGCCGCGTCTTGCGCGTCGAGAGGGCTGATCTCCATGGCCACCGCCACGTTGCCGTCCCCGTCGCGTGGCAGCTTCCCGGTCGCCTCCTCGAGCCAAGAGCCCCACAAGTTCACAAGCGCCTGCCTCGCGGTGGCCGGCGAGTCATCGCCTTCGGCGTTCTTAACCGGCGCAAAGTCCTCCTCGCGCACGGTCTGGTACACGACCACGCGGGCCGCGTGGGGTAGGACGTCGAAGATGAATGTCTCGAATTTGATGCCGTTCTTGGCGCCTTTCTCTGGCTGGACGAACTTGCCGTTCTTGTCGATGAACGGCATGTCCTTCTGCGCTTGGTGGATAGGCAGCCCCTTGGGCAGTTGGCTCATGCGGCCCAGGAAGTCGACCGAGAACGCGTGGATTGCGATGCTGCCCATGCGGTACGTGAGCTTGCCGTCGTCGTCGCGTTGGTACTTTTGCGGGTCGGGGAGGTCGCTGTACTCGACGACGTGGTGCCGGCCATCGACAAGGCCCACGACGCCGAGGCCCTCCTCTGGGTCGCGTTTTTCCAGCACCTTGAGCGACATCTCTGCGTGGCGCAGGCGATGGTAGCCCATGAACAGGGGGTCGGCGATCTGAACCAGCGCGTTGTCGACTTGGAAGTAGAACACGTCAGTCACGCCGCGGCCGCGCATGTCGTCGAGCATGCCGGACTTTGCGAGCGCTTGGATCGTGCCTCCGTGGCCGTTGGGGCTCTGGGCGAGCCGGCCCTTCGAGGCCATGAGCAGCTTGCCGTCGCGGTCCACGACCGCGTTATTGTCTTGCTTGAAGAACTGGACGCCATCGGCGCCGAGCCCGAGGCTTCCGTGGTCCGCGAAGTACTGCCGCGTCTCCGCGTCGGTCGCGTCGCTCGTCATCACGTAGAGGGGCAGACTGGCTCCGTAGCGCTTCTTGAGTGCGAGGATCTTTTCCGCGTGCAATTGGAAAAGCGTCTTGCCGGAGAGTGGCATGATGGGGAACATGCCCTTGGGATGGTCGAAGCCCAGGCGCGTGCCCTGGCCTCCGGCCACGAGCACGAGGCCGACCTGGTTGGCGGCGAGCAGCTCCTGTCCCGCGGCCTCGGCCTCGGCATCGCCTTGCGAGCCGCGGGGCTTCACGCACGATGGAGGCATGAACTTGGCGAGGAACTCCTGGCTGGGCGCGACGGGGCCGCGCTCCATCTCCTTGGCGATCATGTCGAAGTCGACGGCCGCGATCTGGGCGGCGAGCGCAGAACGCGCGTCGTCTGCCAGTTCGTCCCACCACTGGAGGATGTGGTCTTGGCCGAGGGGCTTGAGTTGGTTCAGCAGCAACTGTTTGGTCATGGCTCATCTAGGGTAGGGGGATCAGGGGCTCGCATGCGCCTGGAGAGCAGGCGCCATTCCTCCAAGGCGAGTCGACGTCGGGCCGTTGTGCCCTCACTCTACCAGCCCGAAGCACACCAGCGTCAGGTCATCGCTCTGCGCAGTGCGGCCCACGAACTTCTTGACGTCCGCCAGCACCTTCTTGGTCAGGTCGGCAGGCGAGGCCGCCGGGTCGTTCATGGCGACCTCAAGCCGGCCGAACCCGTATTGCTCTTTCTCGGCGTTCATCGCCTCGATGATGCCATCAGTGAAGATGGCCATCGCGTCCCCCGGGTTGAGTTGGAACTCGACGATCTCAAACTCGGTGTCGGGCAGCACACCCAGGGGGTAGTTCACGCCCTCTTCAACGCGCACGACGGACCCGTCTGTTCCCTTGCGCACGACCGGCGGCAGGTGGCCGGCGTTGGTAATGGCCAGCTTCTTGTTCTTACAGTCGAGCGTCATGTAGAGCAGGGTCACGAACACGTCTTCCGTGTTGCTCATGGCCAGGTTGTAGTTGAGCTTGCTCACGACGCGGTCGGGCTCGCGCTCGGACAGAGCGAAGAAGCGCACGTCGCTCATGAGCTTGGCCATGAGGAGCGCGGCCGGCACACCCTTGCCAGACACGTCGCCCACAACGATACCGATCTCGCCATCGCCGAGGTCGATAAAATCGTAGAAGTCGCCGCCCACTTCGCCCGCGGCTTGGTACACCTCTTGGAACTCGAAGCCCTCGATCTGGGGCATGGCATCGGGCAGGAAGCTTTGCTGGATACGCTGGGCCAGCTCCAGGTCGCGCTTGAGCCGGTCTTGGTTCATCAACTCGCGGTGCAGACGCGCGTTGGACAGCGAAATCGCGGCCTGGTTGGCGATGGCCGCGAGCAGGTTCAGGTCTTCCGACGTGAAGTGGGCCCCCTGCTTCTTGGTGTCGATGTGGATGAAGCCCAAGATGTCTTCCTGCGCGAGCAGGGGGACGCACATCATGGATCGAATCTGGAAGTTCACAATGCTCTGGCCGCCCGCAAACCGGGAGTCGCCCATCGCGTCCGAACTCAAAATGCCCTTGCGCTTGTCCATGACCTCGCGGGCGATGGTCTTGCTGATCGTCACCTGCTGCTCGTTGCCTTCGCCCTCGCGGACCTTGATCGTGGCCACGCGATTTCGCTTGGTGGCGGGGTCGTGCAAGACGATGAACCCGCGGTCGGCCTGCTCGAACGCCTCAAAGAGCAGGTCCATGATCGTCTTCAGTTGCCGTTTCTCCTCCAACACCGTCGAGATGGATGTGAAGATCGACAGGACCGTCTTAAGCCGGTGGTGGATCTTGAATAGCTCGTCGAACCCCGTCTCTTGGCTGACCTTGCCCGTGAGGCCCTCTTTGTCGTCCACGTCCACCGAATCCAAAATGGACGACGTGTTCGCGTCCTGGTCGACAATATGCACCGTGGTGCTTGTGCCCTCGCTGGGCGCTTGCACGTCGCTGGACGGCGGGCCCGCGTTGGGGTCCTCTCGGAACACGAAGTGCACGGTGGAGATGCAGATCTCGTCCCCGTCCTTGAGCACCGTGGGCTCCTTGATGCGCGTCCCGTTCACCAGGGTGCCATTGCCGCTCCCCAGGTCGGACACGACGAAGTCGCCATCGGTCATCACGACTTGGGCGTGGCGGCGCGAGACCGTCAGATCATCCACGCGTACATCCGCATCCATGAGCCGCCCGATCACGGCCGAGTCGCCCAAGGGGTATTCCTCGCCCACCCCAGGGCCGCGAGTTATGATGAGTTTCGCCATCGCTCAAGGCCGGCGTCGAAGCGAGAGAGCAACCGCCGCACGCTTCAATACAGGCGAGCTGCCCACTGTTGGTGGAGACAAAAGGGCCGTCATTGTAGCACAGCGTTTCGCGGCTTTTCAAGCGCAAATGCCAGGCGGCCTCATGTGTCCCGTGCGGCGTTCGGTGCCCCGGCCGCCAAAGTCGCCTCCATGAAACCGCCGCAGGACCGGAGCAGACGCACACACACGAGCGTGCCCATGAGGCGGGCAGCGGCAGTCTTTGGCGGAGCGAACACGACGCTCACGTAGCGCTCCGTGTAGCCCCGCAGCTTTCCCGTCTGCTTGTCTCGCCTATGTTCCGCCAGCACTTGCGCCGATTCGCCCACCCACCGCCGTTCGAATGCGGCTTGGAGTTCCGCCGCGGTCTCATGAAGCGCGTGCCTGCGAGCGTCGATGGTCTGGGGGGCGCAGGCGTCCGGCAGCTCGGCCGCCGGCGTGCCCGCCCGTGGGCTGAAAGGGAACACGTGCATGCGGCTGAACTCCGCCGAGCGGCACACCGCGACCGTGTGTTCGAATTGCGCGTCCGTCTCGCCCGGGAAGCCCACGAGCACGTCGGTCGTGATCGCGGGCCGGTCGAGCGCCGCGCGGATCTTGCGTATCCGATCGAGGAATTGCTCCGCGCGGTAGCGCCGATTCATGCGCATCAGCACCGCGTCGTCGCCGCTCTGAAGCGGCAGATGCAAATGCGGGCAAACACGCGCGCTCGAGGCCATGACGCCAAGCAACTCGTCGTCGGCCTCCATGGCCTCCAGCGAGCTGAGCCGCACGCGCGGCACGTCGGTTGAGCGCAGGATCTCCCGGAGCACCTCGGCCAAGCCCGGCTTGCCGCCTAGATCTTTGCCGTACGCGCCGAGATGGATGCCCGTGAGCACGATCTCCGCGAAGCCGCGATCGCTGAGCCGCTGCACCTCTGCGACGACCTCGCCCAGCGGCCGGCTCCGCACGCGGCCGCGCACGTGCGGCACGATGCAGTACGTGCAGAACGCGTCGCACCCGTCCTCGATCTTCACAAAGGC
Organism: Planctomycetota bacterium; assembly: GCA_024278415.1. The sequence goes on from JAJRTI010000324.1 coordinate 16,873, forward strand.
CCGCGAATGGCCGGCGAAGTCGCCGATGCCCCAAGGGCCCTCCAACTCGCCGAGCGCCTCGCCCACGCCGGCCACGTCCCGCGCAATGGCCGCGATCCGCGGCTTGTCCGCATTGGTGAGCACCTCGTGGACGCCGGCGAGGGCCTCGATGGCCGCGCGATCGCGGTCGACGTAACAGCCGGCCACCACAATTTTGGCGCGCGGGTTGTCGCGAATCGCCCTTCGGATCTGCTGCCGGCACTTATCGTCGCTCGTGCGCGTCACGGTGCAGGTGTTCACGACCACGAGATCGGCCGGCTCGCCGTCCCGCGCCTCCCGGAGCCCGGCCGCGGCCACGGCCTCGCGCATGGCCTGCGTGTCGTACTGGTTCACCTTGCATCCGAGCGTGATGAACCGGAAGGTGGGCTGGAGTTGGGGACTTGACATAGCCGATAAGTTCGGCGATAACGCTTGTGTCTCTGCGCTCGTAGTGGCGACCGTAAGGGCGCCTCGGGCCGGGGGCATGCGGAAGCGGAAGGCCCTCACGGGCCTACTACAAGCAGCGTTGGAAGTCTGGAAGCCAGCCCACAAGGGACTGTCCCCTTCGCCGTCATAGGAGGCCGCGCAATGATAGTCGGTGTGCCCAAGGAAATAAAGCAGGACGAATACCGCGTCGGGTTGACGCCCGTTGGGGTGGAAGCGCTCGTTTCGGCCGGCCACCGCGTCATCGTGCAAGCCGGCGCCGGAGTGGGCAGCGGCATCGACGACGATGGCTACCGCGAGCACGGCGCCCGAATCGTACGCAAGCCGGAAGGCGTGTACAGCAACGCGGATCTCGTGGTGAAGGTGAAGGAGCCGCAGCCTCAGGAATACAAGATGCTCCGGCCCGGGCAGGTGCTCTTCACCTACTTCCACTTTGCCGCGTCGCGGGCCTTGACCGAGGCGATGATCAAGGCCGGCATTGTTGCGATCGCGTACGAGACCATTCGCACCGACGATGGCCGGCACCCGCTGCTCACGCCCATGAGCGAAGTGGCCGGGCGCATGGCCATCCAAGAGGGCGCCAAGTGCCTAGAACGCCCCATGGATGGCCGCGGTATCCTGCTCAGCGGCGTGCCCGGAGTGGAGCCGGCCAGCGTGGCCATTCTCGGCGGCGGCGTGGTCGGCACGAACGCAGCCAAGATCGCCGTCGGCCTCGGCGCTCGCGTCACGATCATGGACGTGAACCTCGACCGCCTGCGCTACCTCGACGACATCATGCCCAACAGCGTGGTCACGCTCATGTCCAACCCCCACAACATACGCGAGCAGATCCAGCACGCGGACTTGCTCATTGGCGCGGTGCTCATCGAGGGAGCCCGCGCGCCGCGGCTGGTCACGCGCGCCATGCTCAAGACCATGAAGCCCCGCTCGGTCATCGTCGACGTCGCCATCGACCAAGGCGGTTGCATCGCCACGAGCAAGCCCACCACACACAGCAAGCCCACCTTCATCGTGGACAACGTCGTGCACTACTGCGTCGCGAACATGCCCGGCGCGGTCGGCCGCACGTCCACGTACGCGCTCACGAACGTCACGCTCCCCTACGTACTCGAGCTGGCGAAGCACGGCTACGAAGCCGCCGCGCGCAAGCGGCCCGACATCGCGCACGGCTTGAACATCGTCGCGGGCCGGGTCACCAACAAGGCCGTGGCCCAGACGTTTCACATGAAGTGCGAACCGTTCGACGGATCAGTCGGATCCGACTGATCCGACTGATCGGCCAGCCGCCCCTTCGCTCACGCGCGCACGACCGCGACGCCGTTCAACTCAGGCGCGTCCACGACGCGGCGCACGCAGGTCTCGCCCTCGTTGTCCCAGATCGTCAGCGGCGACGGGCCGTCGGTCTGGCCGCATAGCTCGCAGCGGAGGCCATCGTCGGTGAGGTGCGCGTGCACGAGAGCCGAGTCGAAGAGGCGCTTCACCACGATGCTCACTTCCTCCCGGCCCGCGGGTTCGTAGTCCAATCCGTCGAGCCCGGCCACGATCCAGTCCACGCAGCGCGTCCAGTCGGCAAGGCTGATCGAGTCGATGCGCTCCTCGTGGGTCATGATGACCCCCCATGCGAGCGCGTCGAGCCCAAGCGTCGCGTTGCTGATCCCGCGGTCCGCGGCCTCGCGCATCTTGGGTGCGGAGGATTCGCCGAGGAAGGGGGTGTGGCCGGACAGGACGTCGAAGACCATGTGCGTCTTACCAACGTGGCTCGACGAAAACGCAATGAGCGTGAGCCCGGGGAACTGCGGGAGCCGGTCGATGGTGAGGCCGTGCCGGCCGTTGGGGCCGCGCGCGCCGTAGGGCTTGGGGCGCCAGGGAGGTTGGTCGCCGTAGAGCTGGCCGAGCACGCTGTTGTTGCAGGGCAGGTCGCAGCCGCGGTCGAGGAACGGCCGCGCCGCGCGCCAGCCGATCTCGCCGAAGTGCGCGTTGATGACGCGGCTGTGCCGAATGCCGGCCCTGGCGAACGCGGCGTCCATGCGCTCGAAGTTGCGGGCGATCGTCGCGTCGTCGAGGTCGCGGCCGGTGTTGTGGTCGAGAGAGAGGCCCTCGAACGCGGTGTGCTCGCCGCCACTGGAGAGGTCCGGTTTGTCCGCGAGCACCGCGTGCGGCTTGTAGTTGGGCTGGGCTTTGTAGAAGTCGTCGCGAAACGCGTGCATGCTGAAATCCGCGAGGCCGGCGTCGAAGAGCCGCTTCGCCGCGGCCCAATCGGTCGGGCCCAGCTCGTCGATGAAAAGGCCGAGGTTGGGCTTGATGCCGCGCCGGTTGAGCGCGTCTACCCACTGGAATGCGCTGTGCGCGCCGTTGCAGTCGTCCATGCGCGCGGTGAGGTACGGCGGAATGCAGCGCATGGGGAAGGGCTTGGCCGCGGCCCACACGAGCGACCGCCAGAGCAAACCGTCGAGCCCGCGCACGTGGCCGAAAACGCCGGGCGCGTACAGCTCGCATCCCGTGCCGAAGACAACGACGCGGCCCGCGCCGGCTGTCCCGCGAGCGATGATGCACTCGCCGGCAGGCGTGGCCGAGAGCGCGGTGAATCGGTCGTCGGCAGGGAACGCGATCGCGTCGAGTTCGCGGTCCAGTTCGACTTCCTCGCCTTGCGGGTGGCCCCGGGTGATGAAGCGCTCAGGTGCAACAAACTGGAGCGCCGCGGCGCGCGTCGCGGTGATGCCGCTCGGCAGCAACTTGCGGAGCGCGTCGGGCCAGGCCTGAACCTCCCGGTCGAGCACGATCAATCCCGCGCCGTCCTCCACGGCTCGCGCAATCTGCGCCGCGTCATCGGGCTTCAGCCCCGCGCCCGCGCCATCGTGCGCAACGACGTACGCGGCCCGCGGCGCGAGGTGGCCGGGAGGCCGGGCCATGTAGTCCGCGCATTCGAGGGCTTCGTACGCTACGCCGAAGTGGTCGAGCGCTGCGAACACGGCGAGGTCGGCCTGGCTGCGCTCGCCCGGCCGGCGGCTGTCGAGAATGACGAGAAGGCTTCTGTTTCCGGCGGCCATGGCTGGCTCCTTGGTTGCATGAGTTCTGGCGCGCGGCTATGCTACAGCACCCCTCAGCTAAGACGCAAGGCGAACGCGTTTGTAGTGGCGACCGTAAGGGCGCCTCTGCGGCGGATCACGGAAGCGGAAGGCCCTTACGGGCCTACTACAAGCGTTCTCGATGCCGACCTCCGGTCTCTGACCTCTGGCTCCCCCCCATGTCCTCACTCTACTCCTTCTGGTTCCTCAACCACCGGCTCGAACACGACGAGCTGCGATGGCAACTCGAACAACTCAAAGCGCAGGGCTTCTCCGGCGTGTTCCCTCACCCGCGAGACGGCCTTCTCACGCCGTACATGTCCCGCGAGTGGATCGACGCGATCCGCTTCATTGGCAAGGAGTGCCAACGGCTGGGGTTGGAGTTTTGGCTCTACGATGAGGACCCGTACCCCAGCGGCGTGGCCAGCGGCCGGGTGGTGTACGACCGGCCGGAGTTCACGTGCCGCTACTTGGAGTTTGTCGAGCGCGAGGTCATGTCCACTGGCGGCGTCACGACCGTCGACTTTCCCATCGGCTGCCTGCTCAAGGTCTTCGCCTGGCCGGCGCGGCGGCCAAGCGAGTACATCGACGTGACCGCGCACTGCGGCCCGGTGCGCGCGGACTGGAGCGTGATGGGCAAGGTCAAGAGCGGGTACTACCCGCCGTACACGCACATGGGCCAACCCCACTGGCGCGCGGCCGCGCATGGGCCGTTCTACCGGCTCCAGTGCGAGTTGCCCCCGGGCGCGTGCAAAGTGGTTGCGGTGCTCGAACAGCGCGGGCAGGGGAACAAGTGGGGCGTGTACGCGGACCTCATGAACCCGGACGCGACGGACTATTTCATCCAGCTCACGCACGAGCGCTATCGCAAGGAACTGGGCGCGAAGCTCTTCAGCACGGTCCACGGCATCTTCACCGACGAGTCCAAGGTCGTGGGCGCGTTCCCGTGGACGCCCGCCCTGCCGCGACGCTTTCGCCGGCGCACCGGCCAGGACATCCTCGACCTCCTGCCGCACCTAAACTACCGCGTCGGCGACGACACGAACGCGATCCGCAACGCATACCGCCGCGTCGTGGGCGAGCTGTTCCGCGAAGGCTACACGCGGCGGCTTTACTCATGGTGCCAGAAACACAAGATCGCGAGCACCGGCCACCTCAGCCCGGAGGAGGATCCAGTCGGCCAACAGCGGCTCATCCCGGACCTCATGAACCTGGCCAAGGACTTCCAACTCCCTGGCACGGACCTCATCGCATCGAACATCGGCACGCGCGAGTTCTGCATCATCAACATCGGCCAGAAGCTTGTCGCGTCCGTCGCGCGGCAGCAGGGCCGGCGCGAGATCCTATGCGAGGCGCTGGGTGTGAGCGGCGAGGATCTGGGCCTGGCGCGCATGAAGACCATGCTCGACTGGCTGTTTGTGCTGGGCATCAACAAGATCGTGATCCACGGCCAGTTCTACTCGCTCGACGGCCACCGCAAACGCGAGGCGCCGCCGTCCATCTTCTGGCAGGCGCCGTACTGGCCGCACTTCCGCAAACTGTCCGACCACATCTAACACACGGCCGGCCTCCTCAAGCGCGGGGAGCGGCTGTGCGAGGCCGCGGTGCTCTACCCCACGTCGCACGTCAACGCGATGCTGCCCGACCGGCAGGAGGAGGCGGAGGAGTACCGCCAACGCCTGGGCGAGCTGTGCTTCTCGCTGCTGAGCGACCAGATCGACTTCGACTTCGTGAGCGAGGCCGACTTGCTCAAGTGCCGCACGAGCCGCGCCGGCATCCACGTGGGCAAAGCGACGTACAAGGTGATCGTCGTGCCGGAGGCCGCGATGCTCGAAGAGGCCGTGTGCAAAAAGCTCAAGCAACTCGGCGCGGCCAACGAGCGCGTGCTCGTCGTGAACCGCATGCCGGTGACGCTGGAGAAGGGTGAGCCGGTCGAGATCGTGACGCGCCTGACATCGACTGACGCTCTGCCGGGCGCGGTGGACCGGCTCGCGCCGCGGCCGCTGCTTGCATGTGGCGCGAACGAGATCTTTCGCCACTCGCGCCAAGTCGGCAAGCAGCGTTGGCACTTCCTCTTCAACGCGGCGCCGAGGGACTACAGCGGCGAATTGGTCACACAGACGCACAATTGGCTGGCCGAGGGCGGCGGCGTGAAGCAAGTGCTGCCCCTCGCGGCCAACGGCAACGCCATCGTGTCGATCCCCGCACTCGGATCGGTGCTCCTCAAGGAAAGGCCGCCAGGCGAAAAAGCGCCCGCCGAGGCGCCGGCGTGGCAGGAGACGCCCCTGCGCGGCTGGACCGTGCAGCCGGCCGGCGACAACGTCCTCGTGCTGAACGGCTGGCGCATGGGCGCGTCGCGGCAGCGCATGCGCACGAGCGTCGACCTGCCCTTGGACTACGAACTGCCTCCGGCCGCGAAGTCGGCAGGTGAGGCATGGTTCACAGCGGCCTTCATGGTTGACGGCAAACTCCCGTCCGCGAAGCTCGTGTGGGACGAGGCGTCGATCCAAGGGGCGTACGAGATCTACGTGAACGACAAGGTCGTCAAGGATGTGGCAGAGGTGCGCATCTACGACGCGCACAATCGGGCGGCCGACATCACGTCGCTTCTGCTCAAGGGCCGCAACGCGGTGCTCGTGCACGTGAAGGGCGCGGCGCCGCGGCTCGTCGAGCC
>JAJRTI010000325.1 GCA_024278415.1 Planctomycetota bacterium
GATGGTTGATGGTGGAGCAGATCCCGACTACCCCAGATCAGCCATCGTGTGACAGGCGATTCTAACGCGACGCGGCGACTGGGGTCAAGATTGGGCGCTTGGGAGTAATGGCGCAGCTTCGAGCGCTTCCTTCACGGCCGAGAGCTTTTCCGCGCCGGCCGCGAGGGCTTCGTCGGCTTGGCGCTGGGTCTCGTCAACGGCCTTGAGGTTCTGAGGCGACGGGTTTTCCAGACAAGCCGCGGCGAACCCCAGGGCGCGCGCCCACAGGCCGTAGGCGTTGAGCAGGTCCGCCTTCGCCTCGTACAGATCGCCCAGCGTGGCCGAAGGCAGAGTCGTGGGCAGCGCGGCGTTGGCGATGGCTTGCTGGACTTGGGCGCATCGCTTGGCGAGCGCATCGAGCGTCGTCTGCACTTCCTCCGCGGTCGCCTTGTCTTGGGCGAGCTTGTCGAACGCGCGGCGGAGTTCGTCCGCGGTGCCCGCGTGCGGCTCTTGTGCTGTCGTGAGCGCGGCCACGTATTCGTCGAGCACCTCCAACTGCTGTTGCCGCTCGTCTTGGGCCGCGCGCAGGTTCATGTCCATCGAGACCTTTTGCACCGCGTAGTAGCCCACCCACACGACCGCGGCGCCTCCGAGCACGCCGACCGCGATGCCGATCCACGTGCTGCGGCCGGACTTGGCCGCGGGGTAGCGCGCCTGGCCACTGTGCCGAGCAGCGGGGTGCAGCGAGTCGGGGCGGTGGAAAGGGAAGTGCATACGAACGTTCACGCGATGTGGCAGGCCACCTGGAACACTTTCGCCGCGCGCGCGGGCAGCGTGGGTCGAAGTGGGGTGCGTCGCCGATGAATGTGAGGCGCTCGGCCGCGAGCGCGGCGTTGCTGCGCGCGTCAGTTCGTGTGCAGCGGCTTCGCGCGTTGGCGCACAGCGTCGCCGAACGCGGGCAGCAACTTGTACTTGTTGCGCCACGTGGTGTACATGATGCCGCGGCACTTGGGCGTGCGGTTGCAGGTGTCGATCCAGCCGTTGATGTTGTCGAGCGTGTCGCCATCGTAGTACGCGCCGGCGAGCGTGGCGAAGCCGAGCTTGGAGAAGAAGCTCATGCTGGCCTCGCGTTTCTTGAAATACCAGCACGCGATCACGAGGTCCTTGGGCACGTGCTCCCACGAGCCGGTGAAGTCGCCGTCCACGAGGTAGTAGTTGCCGTGCGCGTTGTGGTTGGGGTCGAGCATGTCGGACCAGGCGTAGACCTGGGCATCGGGCCGGACCTGGCGAATGATCTGGACCTGCTTGGTGATGCAGTCTCCGAGGATTTCGCCCATGGTCATGCCCCGCGCTTTGCAGGCCGCGCACGAGCCGCCGGCGCGGATCTCGTCCATGCTGAGAAACCACTGGGCTGGGTCGAGGTGCTTCTTGATCGCGGCCGCGGACTCACGCCACAGGTCGTAGAGCTTGGGCTCGGACATGCACACGCTCACCTGCCCGCGGTTGATGGCGACGCCGTGGTAGTAACTCACGAGCAGGCGCTGGCCGTCGCGGATGCGGCTGTTGGGCGTGAGTTGGATCGTGGGGCTGTCCGCGCGCGGGCGGCGGAAGTTGAGCTTGTCGTCGCGGATGGGCTCGAAATCCCGGCCTTCCTCGTACGCGACGCCGTCTTCGCTCTTGACGCTGATGGGCGCGCCTGGCCGGCGGATCACGTTCACGAGCGCAAGGGGGTCGATGCGGAAGTCGTCGAGCCAGACCTTGCCCGACTTCCCGCCCCACACGCCAGCGTAGATGCGGACGCGATCGTATTGAAGACTGTTGAAGATGAGCGACACCCGGCGCCAGCCCGTGGTCGGCTGAATGCGAACCCTCAGCGGAGCGATCGGGCCTTTGGGGCTGTAGACCTGCACCCTGAACGCGTTCGTCGGCTCCAGCGACTCCGTCTTGACCCAACACGAGACGCGGTACTGGCCGTAGGGCCGCACCGCGACGATTTGCATGACCCGGCCGTGGCCGTGCTTGAACTTGCCGAAGCCCTCGAACCGCAGCGAGGCCTTGCCGCTGTGGCGAACCGCGGTATCCACGAATGACACCTGGCCGGGCTTGTCGTGGAAGTTGTAGCCGGCCATGCGGTTGCCCGTGAACTCCTCGAAGCCAGGGTTGGCGAACGCGGTCTCGCGTTCAGGCGCCAAACGCGCCACACCGCCCTTGGCGACAAACGGCGCGTCGCGGCACGGCAGCCCCGCGGCGAGGTTGGGATCAATGCCGAGACACGTGCCGTACCCGACACTCCAGATGATCGGAATGATGTCGATGCCCTTGGCCCGGCAGATGGCTTTGACGCGGTCGAGCCGCGCGAGCCGGTCCGGCTTCCATCGGCCCACGGCTTCGAGCCCTCCGGCGAGCACCATGCCGTTGAGGCCATGCTGGCTCGCAGTGGCCACGATCTGCTCGATGTCGGCGACATGCTCGTCGCGCGTGAGGCTGCGTGAGACGTAGACCCAGCGCTTGGGGTAGGGCGCTTGTTGGGCCGCGAGCAGAGGCGCGGCGCCGGCGCAAAAGAAGGCGGCGGCCAATAGGGTATTGATCTTCATTTGGGCCACTCGGTCGCAGGGGGGATGGGTTCGAAGACAGCGGGGCCATGGGCTCACACACGCGGCGCGAGCCGAGAAGGGGAGCGTAGGCCGTGCGCACCGGAAAGTCAATGCGTGTGCGGGGGCTTGAATGCTGTTGAGCGTTTGCATGAATTGCGGGCGGCCGGAGTCGCAGGGTCCTTGACCGCACAGTCGCGCCGGTTAGAATACAGAACTCAAGTGAACGGCCTTGGCCGAGTTGGCACCTACTGGGAGCATCGCCGACGTGAGCCCCATCATCTATCGTGCACTGGAGGGCGGCGACGTGTTGCCGTTCGAGGCGCCTCTCCGGGAGCTTGACGAGCAGATCGAGGCTTTGCGCCGCTCCGCCCGGGAGGCGGACCTCGACGCGGCGGACGCTCTGGCCAGCGAACGGGCGGACGTGCGCCGGCGCATCTATGCCAATCTCACGCCTTGGGATCGCGTGTGCTTGGCGCGGCATCCGGGCCGGCCCACCGCGGACGACTACCTGGCCGGCATGTGCGATGATTGTTTCGAACTACGCGGCGACCGGCGAAGCGCCGATGACCCGGCCATGTTTGCCGGCCTGGCGAACGTAGGGGGCCGGCGCATCGTAATCATTGCCGACCGCAAGGGCCACGCGGCGGGCGAGAATCGAGACATGGGCTTCGGCATGGCCAAGCCGGAAGGCTACCGCAAAGCGTTGCGCGCGATGAAGCTCGCGGAGAAATTCGGCCTGCCGGTCGTCTCGCTCATTGACACCCCCGGCGCGAGCCCGACCATCGACGCGGAGGACCGCGGCCAGGCGCAGGCCATCGCGGAGAACCTCGCTGCCATGAGCCAACTGCGCACGCCCATTCTGTCGCTCATCGTGGGTGAGGGCGGGAGCGCCGGCGCGCTGGCCATCGGCATGGCCGATTGGCTGGGCCTGTTGGAAAATGCGTATTACACCGTCGTGTCGCCCGAAGGCGCGGCCGCGGTGCTGTGGCACGACCCGGAGCGCGCAGCCGATGCCGCACAAGCGCTCAAGCTGACCGCGCACGAACTCGTCGAGTTGGGCATCGCGGACGACGTCATCGCCGAGCCTTTCAGCGCGGCCCACATGGACAAGCTCGCGACGGTCGAGTGCGTGCGGGAGGCCCTCATTCAGCAAGTCGACCGCTTTGCCAGCGAGCCCGTCGACGATCTCCTGGCCCGCCGCTACGCGCACTACCGGCATGTCGGCGTCGCCCCGAATGGTTGATGGCTGGTGGCTAATGGGGCCGAGTCCTTCTGCATAAACCATCAACCATTGACCCTCAACCATTCCGCATGATAGTTCCTCTCGACCAAGACCTCCTTGCGGTCTACGCGGCGCTTGATAACGAGATCGCGGCCGCGGCTCCCTCGTGCCGCGCGTGCGGGGAGTGTTGCGACTTCCCCAAGCAGGGGTTCACGCTCTTCGCGACCACGGCGGAGGTCGAGTTAGCCTTACGCCTGGGGCCAGGGCCGGGACGCTGGACGAATCGCCAGTTCTGCCCCTTCCAGGCCGGCGGCAAGTGCGCGAACCGGCGCTGTCGCCCCCTCGGGTGCCGCACGTATTTTTGTGACGCTGCGTTCGGCGACACCGGGCCGGTGCTCTATGGCAGGTATCACGATGCGATCAAGGCCGCCATCGACCGGCACGGACACGAGTATCAGTACGGGCCGTACCTGGAGCTGCTGGCGGACGCGTGGGAACGCTAGCCGCACGCGCCAGCGTGCGGGCCTGCGGGGCGTCGGGTGAGTCGTGGGAGGCGTCCCGCAGCCTACACGTCACTCCAACGGGAACGTGATCATCGTCTTGATGCGGTTCTTTGCGGGGCCGGCATTGAACGCGAGCGCGGCGGCTGCCTCCTTGAGCGGGTAGCGGTGGGTGATCATCGACTTCACGTCGACCTTGCCCGCCGCGACCATGGCGATGGCCGGCGGGTAGCAGTTGGCGTAGCGGAAGATGCCCCGCACGTCTGCCTCCTTCACGGTTATGGCCAGGACGTTGATGGGGAAGAACGTCTCCTCGCCCAGCCCCACGATGACGACCACGCCGCCGCGGGCCACGACCTCGAGGCATTGCTGCGTGGTCGGCACCGCGCCCGCGGTTTCGATGGCCACGTCCACGCCGCCGCCCGACAGCTCCCTGATCGCCTCGACCGGGTCATCCTTCTTCGCGTGGATCGTGTGGGTGGCGCCAAGCTTCTTCGCCTTGCGCAGACGAAAGCCGTCCACGTCGGTCGCGTAGATGGGATACGCGCCCATGGCCTTCACCGCTTGGATCGTGCAGAGTCCAATGGGGCCGGAGCCGATGACCGCGACCGACTGCCCGGCCTTGAGCCCGGCCCTGAAGCCGGCGTGCATGCCCACGGCCAGGGGCTCCATCATCGCGCCCTCCTCGAAGTCGACGTGGTCAGGGAGCGGGAACGCGTACTCCGCGCGGGTCGCGATGTATTCGCAGAACGCGCCGTCGTAAGGAGGCGTTGCGAGGAACACCACGTCGGGGCAGAGGTTGTAGCGCCCGGCCTTGCAGTGTCGGCACTTGCCGCAGGTCTGGCCCGGCTCGACCGCGACGCGGTCGCCGACTTTGTGCGTCTTCACTCCCGATCCGGCCGCGGCGACCTCGCCCGCGCATTCGTGCCCGAGGATGATGGGTTTCTTGCAGATGAAATCGCCGATGCGGCCGGTCTTGTAGTAGTGCACGTCGCTGCCGCACACGCCGCAGGCCTTCACTTTCACGAGCACCTCGCCGGCCTTCGGCTTGGGCGTCTTGATCTGGCGCACGGACACGACGCCGGGCTTGTTGAGGTACGCGGCGGTCATCTTGGTCTTGGCGGGCATGGGAGTCCTCCCTCATGCGATGTGTTGTTGGTGGGTGTGAGGGCAGTATAGCGTTGATAGTGGCAGCAGGCCAGATGTGGTGCGTCGCCACACCTCAGGGCACTCGCGGCGGACGGCCTCGTCCGCCGTTGCGCGTCATCCGCTCATGTGGTGCGGGACGAGGGCATCTGCCCCAAAGGGGCAGCGGATATCAGCCCAGGGTTGCGAGCGCAGCTCGCTACCCTGGGTGCGAGGATGTGCGAATCCAACGTTCCCTGAAAGGGAACCAGAAACCCCGAGGCCCAGTCAGTCCCAGATGGACCTGTCATCGTACATGGGATCCTTCTTCGTCCTTGTCGGTAGACGGCAAATGCGTTCCGCATCCCTTTCAGGGATGTGGTCTGTGGGGGGGCATCGCTCTCCCAAGGTAGCTTCGCAACCTTGGGCTGATATCCGCATCCCCGTTGGGGATGGCCGAGCCGCGGCTCAACCCTCCAACCCGTACAGCTCGACGCCATTGTCGTGGAGCATCTGCCCCGCGAGGCGCATCGCGGCCTCCTCGCTCAGGA
>JAJRTI010000326.1 GCA_024278415.1 Planctomycetota bacterium
CTTTCGAGAAGACTGGGTGGCGAAACTCGCCGCGGCCGATCGGCTCATCTCGGCGACGCGCTTTGGCGCGGGAGTCCTCCGCGCGATCCCTTCCCTTCGCCACAAAGACGTTGCGTGCATTCCTCACGGGGTGGACACCCAGACCTATTACCCCCTGGGGGCGAAAACGCGGCAAGCCCTTCGTGCGAACATGGGCGACGTAGACGACGCGACGTTCGTGCTCGGATGGGTGGGGCTCGACCAGTTTCGTAAGCAGGTGTGGGTGCTGTACGAAATGATGTATTACCTGCGCTCAGGCAACTGGATGCGATGCGCGCGATGCGATCGGATCACCACCAAGGAATACGACCGGCGTCTCCGACGACTTCGCGATGTGCGACGGCTGAGGAGGTATCCGCCGGGTTACGACTACAAGCGATGCTGGTATTGCGGCTCGAAATCCATCGAACAAGGTCGGCCGCGAGAGGACGTCGTGCTGTGGACGATGATGGACAACAATCTCGCGGTGGGCTACGACCTGCGCCTCTTGGCTCACATGTACGACGTGGGAGATGTCATCTTCGACAGTTCGTGGAGCCGCGGAGAGACGGGACACACCTTCGAGGAGATGAACGGCTTCTACAATTGCCTCGACGCGCTGGTCTTCCCCTCCGGGGCGGAGGGCTTCGGCATGCCCGTGCTGGAGGCCATGGCGTGCGGCGTCCCGGTGGTCTATAGCAACTACTCGGGCCACGCCGAGTTCGCGGTCGGGCTGCCCGTGCGGGTTCGTTTCATGCCCGACCTGCCCGATCCCTCTTCCCTCGCGCTCGTAGACATGGGGGATCTGCTTCGAAACGTTATTCGCATCATGGACGAACCGGCGCTCCGGGCTCAACTCTCGCAAAAGGCCCACGACGCGGCCCGCCAAATGGACTGGGACACGTACACACCGCGATGGCTTAAGGTGCTGCGTAGCTTTTGAGCCACTCCGCGGCCGCACGCGCCAGCGTGCAGGCGCAGGGCTTTTCGGACTCACTTCGCCCAATCGTCGCTCGGCGATTGAATCCGGCGCAGACCAGGGAACCGCCGGGTTGACGACTTTTGAACCCCCAGCATGTTCGCGGAGACGATGGCTCCAAAAATGTTTTCCCGCTCTCGGAAATAGTTGTCTGGGTTGAACAGAGGGGGCAGATGCCAGTAGAGCCGGTAATCCATCGAGAGCAATTGATCGATGAGCGCCGCCGATTTATCCGCGCGGTCGTTCTCGACGTACAGCAGGGGCCGCAGGCGCCGGATCGTGTCTGCGGCCCCGGCGATGGCGTCCTGTTCCATCCCCTCGACGTCGATCTTGATCAGGCGGCACCGCGGAAGGTCCAGTTCGTCGAGCGGCATGACTGCCACAGACTCGCCTTCCGGCCAGCCTTCGGCGGACAAGCCCGAGAAGTTGTTCATCGTGCTGTAGTCGCACGGCGGCATGAGCGCACGGCCCGCTTCTCGGCCGCATGCCGCGTGATAGGTGTATACATTCGCCAAACCGTTGAGTGCGACGGCGCCGCACAGCATCTGAAAAATGAACCGCTGCGGCTCGAAGGCCAGCGTCCTCCCGCCCTCGCCCACCCTCTTGGCAAAGAACACCGTGTGTGCGCCCACGTTGGCGCCCATGTCCACCACGACGTCCCCGCGGCGTATCAACGGCCCAAGGAGTTGCATCTCGCCCTCGGAAAACTCCCCGTATCGGTTGAGCGACTGCCCGACGTATTGGTCGGTCACAAGGCACAACATCAGACCATGCCGGCAGCGCTTCAGCCGAACGATGCCGGCATGGACGAGGGTGCGGGTGTCGATGTTCACATTGGGCATTGCTTGTCGCAATCCGCGAGCGTGAGAGGCGCGACGTGTTGGACCGTGAGGGCGCGGTCAACTTGCAGGGCAACTCGGGAATTGTAACGCGATTGTCGCTTAGGCTCCAATACAGGCTGAGCCTTTCGGCTTCGCTCAGGACGGGCTACGGGAAACATCTCCCCCTGCACGACGATAGGAGAAATGCTTCGCTGCGTTCAAAATGACAGGCTTTGAAGCCGTGTGTCTGGGCTGCACGCAGGGCGGCGAAACTGCCTGAGAGGCCGGAGCGTTACAGGAAAGGAAACTCATGGCGCGGCCGCGGCGATTCCGTTATGCTTTTTGTGAAGTGCGGCGTGGTTCGGCTCCAACGCGTGTGATCGTCGCTTCGCGGACGCCGGCCGGCGTTCGCTCTCGGAATCTGTCACCTGTCCCGGCCAAAATCGGCCCGCAACGCGCCGGCCACCGAGCGATCTGGAATGGAGTGCGATCGAGATGATGAGCGGAAGACTGCGGGCTAATCTCCCCGCGGTGATGCTTTGTGTTTCGCTGGCGGGCGCTGTGGCCCGAGGGGACGCGGCGGCTCCGCCAGACCGGCCGGCCCGCCCCGTGAAGAGGGTCAACCTGCTGGGCCGGGGCATTTTGCTGGAGCCGGTGGTGGGGGGCAAGACCGATGCTCGCGCAGGCGCAAAACGCGATCCCGGAGCAGGCGCTGAAAACAGACGCGGCCACGCGAAGGATGTATCTCGATGTTTACGGCGCACTTCCTCCGGACGTGAGCCGCCGGCCGCGGTAACGCGGCCGATGCCACGCCGGCACTTGGCCGCCAGCACTCAGGAGCGATAAGTGAAAGCCGCCATCACGGACGGTCGGGGCCGGGTGTGGTTGGACGACGTCCCCACGCCACGCCTCGACGCGCATCAATGCCTGTGCAAGATGTTGGCCTGCGCCACGTGCACGGGCACGGACCTGAAGCACATTGAGAATCGATTGCCGTGGGCGCAGCGCTACCCGGGCATTCTCGGCCATGAGAGCATCGGGCGGGTGGTCGAGGTCGGGCCCCAGGTGCGCCATTTCCGCGTGGGCGACCTGGTGCTGCGCCCCACCGCCGCGTATCCGGGCGAGTCCTTCGCCGGCTACTCGTCGCTCTGGGGCGGGTTCGCCGAGTATGGTCTCGTCACCGACGCGGCCGCGCTCAAGGCGCACCGCCCGGACGCGGAGGTCAACCCCTACACGCGCTACCAACTGGGTGTGCCGGACTTGCCGGGAGTGACGCCCGGCGACTGGACCATGACGATCACGTTGAAGGAGACCGCGGGCTACCTGGAGAGCGTGGGCGTGGGGCTTTACAAGTCGCTGGCGATTCTCGGCTCGGGCGCGGTGGGCCTGGCCCTGTGCCGATGGGCCAAGATCCTCGGTGCCCATCCGGTGACCGTCGTGGGCCGCCGCGACGCGCCGCTGGCGTACGCGCGGGACGTGGTCGGCGCAGATAACGTCGTGAACAGCGCCAACGAGGATGTCGCCGCGCGAATCC
>JAJRTI010000327.1 GCA_024278415.1 Planctomycetota bacterium
CGAGCATTTGCCGCGCGCAGACGATGAGCGCCGCGTCCACTGCGGATCGCGTCGCGGCGGCCGGCGCGGACGTGAGGGCCGCGGCGGCCGCGTCGCCTCCGATCTTGCCCAGCGCGGCCGCGGCCGCGGAGGAGATCGCCGCGTTCGGATCCGCGAGCAGCTTGGCGAGCATGGGCACGGACCGGGCGTCCTTGCGCTCGCCCAGGGAGTTGATGACGCCCACCTTCGCCTTGCCTTGCGTCTTGCCGAGCGCGTTGCGCAGCGCCGCGGTGGCCGCCTCGGCCGGCATGCGCTCCAGCGCGTAGCGCGCCATGTCGGATAGCTCGGGATCGGCCAGCAGCTTGGCCAGCGCGGGCACGGACTTCTCCGTGCCGATGAGGTAGAGCTGCCGGCACGCGAAGCGTTTGCAGTCCGCGGTCGTATCGGGCCGCAGCAGCGCTGCCAGTTGCGTTTCCAGCATGCCGCGCTCCGCGGCGCCGGCCTTCTGCGCGTCCACGACCCGCGTGGCGATCAGTTTGGGCGCGGTGTCATTGCCCCCGAGTTTGTACTGGGCGAGTTCCTTGAACGACGCGGCCAGGCCGGCGGCCCGCGCCTGCGCCCGCGACTGCTCCACGTACGCGGGATCCAGTTCTGCGGACGGCGTCGTGTCCGCGGGCAGGTCGCCCATGGCGAACTGGATGCCGTCGAGGTAGTACTGGAGGATCATCGGGTTCCAGGAAATCTCGTTGCGGTGGCCGAGGGAGCAGTAGAAGACTCGGCCCTTGCCGTAGCGGTGCACCCAACTGATCGCGAAGTCGCCGTCCTTGCGCTTGATCTTGTCGCCCTTGTTCATGTTCGTCTTAGACGTGTCGAGGCTCAGCAGCACGCGGAGCTTCTTGCGCGAGTAGGGATCGCGGAACTGGTAGATCTCGTCCTTGATCGTGAAGTCCTGGCCCTTGAACGCGGCGTTGAGCGGGTGTGCGGGATCGTCGTTCCTCACGCGCACGTCCTCGTGCCAGGGGTGGCCCTGGAAGTAGCCGCCGATCATGTCGCCATACTCGGGCCAGGCGTAGAAGCAGTCGGTCGCCGCGTGGATGCCGACGAGGCCTTTGCCTCCTTTGACGAAGTCGAGGAAGCTCTTCTTCAGGCGCGCGTCGCGTGCGAGGGCGTCCGCCTTCTCCTTGCCCTTCAGGACCTTGAAATTCTTGGGCAGGAACTGGCGCATGGTCGTGTTGGCCATGAAGACCGCGTCGAACTGCGCGAGCGTGGCCGGCTCGAACATGGCCATGTCGTCGCTCACGGTCGCGGCGAACGCGCCGGTCTTCTGGCCCATGATCTGGAGGGCCTTTGCCATGAACGGTATCGAGCTGTGGACGTACCCCTGGCAGCCGGTGAACACGAGCAGCTTGCGCGGCCGGGCCGGCCGCACGCGGGCCTGTGTTGGCGCAGCGGCCTCGATCCGCTTGATCTCTTTCGCGGACGGCGGCTTGGGTGGCTTGCGTGCGCCCGCGGCGCGGGCCGGCTCGGCGCAGAGGATGAGGCAGAGGGCGACTGTGAGCGGCAGGCGGCGCAGCATGGCAGAATCCTTATCCATAGCGGAAGTGCTGGTGAATGGCCCAAAACGAACAGGATGCCTTGTGGCCTGCGGCAAGTCAAGCCGCACGATTCCGCGGCGAGACGCGGCCATGCTTGACACCTTCCTTTGCCCTCTGCCAGAATGCCCGGCCACCCGTTCGACCCGCGTCGGCGCCGAGCGCTTGGACACCAGGAGTTTCCCCATGAGCTTTGCTGATCCGAGCGGCAGATGCCGCTGGCTTGTAGTAGGGCCATTTATGGCCCGTCAGCAACGCTGAGAAAACGGGCGATGAATCGCCCTACTACAAACGCCCCGCGCGTCCCACCCGGCCCCGTGTACATAACAATCGTCGTAAGAAACCGGTGACGCCAGGCTTGCGGTAGGACGGGTGGAAATTCTGGGGAAACTCGTGCTTGGACACATGCACAACTCGAAGCGATCCTGCCTGTTGCCTTCGCGCGACGCGCTCTTCGTCGCCGCGTCGGCCGCGCCGTTTGCGCTGTGGTTGCTGCTGAAGCACCTGAACCGCGACTTGTGGTACGACGAGCTGTACACGCTGGGCCAGTTCGTGTGCGTGCCCTTCGGCCGCACGGCCACGAACTATGTCGCGCCGAACAACCACATCCTCTTCAGCCTCATGGCCAACGCATGGCTCAAGCTGATGGGCATCGGCGGCGTGGCCGAGGCCATGGACGCGGTGTGGAAGCTGCGCCTGCTCTGCCTCGCGCCCACTGCCGGCGCCTTGGCCTATACGTACGCCACCGCGCGGCGGCTCGCGCCGCGAACGGGCTGGCTCGCGGTGCTGCTGCTCGCGACGACGATCCCCTTCTTCAACTTCGCGCTCCAGTTCCGGGGGTACGTGTGGAGCATGTTCTTCCTCTGCGGCGTGCTCCATCACCTCGTGCGACTGGAGGCGCGGCCTCGCACTGGAGACGCGCTGGCCGTAGGGGCGTTCGCTCTGGCCGCGCTCTACACAATCCCGCTTAATCTGTATGCGGTGGCCGCGATCGGGTTGGTCTGCCTGGGCGAGGGGCTGCTCGTGGCGGAGCGCCGCGCGTTCGCCGTGCGAGCCGTGGCCGCGCTCGCGGCGGCGCTCGCGCTCGCGGCGCTGCTCTATGCTCCCGTGATGAGCCAGCTCCTGGGCAACCCCACGGTCAAGAGCGGCGGCCCGTTCCGGCTCGATACGCTCTCGCGCGTCCTGCCCACGACGCTGCTCTACTTCGTGTCCGAGCGGTACTTGCTGGTGGTCCTTGCCGCGGCAGGGCTGCTCGGCTCATTTCGTTCGATTCGCGGCTCAACATCTGAGAGCGGCCGTTGGCCGTGGCGGCTTGGGGCGCTACTCTTGCTCCCGTTCGTGCTGAGCTTCGTGCGGGGCGATCGGCCGTTTCTGCGCGTGTTCGTGAACTTGGCTCCGGTGTTCGCGATCCTCGCCGCGTTGCTCGTGCAGCGTGCGCTCGACCAGATGCTTGGCCGGCGCGGCGCGAGCCCATGGGTGGCTGTGTGTCTCATCGCCTACTGCTACCTGTCGTTCGCACTGGGCATGGTGCGCATCTCGTCGCACCTGCGAAGCGACATCACGGCCGGGCGCAAGTCGCAGGACATCTACTTCAACTACTACCAGGCCCACTACGCGCCGTCGCGCGTTGCGCAGTTGCTTGCGACCGCGGCGCGCCGGGAGCCGGCGCCGGTCGTGTGCTGGTACCTCGGCGATAAGGTGGCGGCCCCTCAGTATCTTGCCAGGCAGGGGATCGCCCCCCTTCGCCGCGAGGCGCTGGGGCCGGTGCTGAGGGACGTGGGCCGCGCCTACGTGTTCACTGCGTTTCCCCAACGGTTCACGAGCGACGTCCGGCGGCGGGGCGGCAAGTTGGCCGTGCGAAGGCTCAACGCGGAGCCGTCGTTCCTCAACGCGTTCGTGGTCACGGCCGATAGGTGATCCACATGGGCGAGACCCACACGATCTCGCCGTTGTTGATGGCCACGCTGATCCGCTTCCCGCCTGAGCCCTTGATCTTGCGCTCCGACTTCTGGCCCACCTGCGTGCCGCGCACGTAGTAGTAGCTCGTCTTGCCCGGGCGGGCGTCGCGGTCGGTCCACTTGAAGCTCACCTCGCGCGTCATGGGCGAAGCCGAGTACACATACTCGTTGTCCTTCACGATCACCACCTCCGCGAAGGGCGCGGTGCCGATGAGCTTCACCTCGATCGTAGGCGGCTGCTGGACCGCGAACTCCTCGCCCATGAAATGGCCGGCGCTGCGCACGTCCGCGATGATGTTCTCGGTCGCGCCATAGATGCGGCGTTTCTTCATCGCGTCGAGGATGGCCTCGCGCGTGGGCTTCTCCACGAACACGTTGCAATAGCTCATGTGCGTGGAGATGTGGTCGCTCGACGACTCGAACCCCAGCCGGTAGCCCTTCATGAGCGCGCGTGACACGAAGCCCATGGGCCGCCATCCGCCGAGGGACCACTCCGCGGAGTTCGTGCGCGGCGCGCCGGGCCGCTCGTAGCTTTGCCGGTCGCCTTGGTAGATCTCGACGATGGGCTCGACCTTGGGGTCGTTGTCGCGCCAGTCCGTGCCCATGTTCGTGCCGCTCGTGTGCGACGCGCAGACACCGTCCAGTTGGCGCAGATACCGATAGAGCATTTGCGTGTCCGGGGTGTTTGGCCGAGGCGCGTCCGCAGGCAGGTCGTCCATGGCCTTGCCCATGCCCTTCTTCAAGCGGGCCAAGGGCCGGATGCCGCGGCGGGCGAACACGACGTTGCGATGGCCGTCGGGGTAGTTGCAGCTTCGCTCGTACGTGTACATGGACGTAAACGCGCCGGGCACGTTGAAGATGGACGTGGTCTTCTGCGTGAACCACCAGGTGAACTCGCGGCCGCCGCCGTTGTCGTGGTCGCCGTTGCCGATCCAGTCCATGCCGGCCATGTCGATCGCGTAGCGCCACATGTCGAAGATCGTGCCGTCGCCGCCGCCGTCGCTGGACAGCTCCGTGTGGCGATGGAACTCGCCGCGCAGGATGCGGTAGGTCTTGCCGGCCACTGAGGTGCGATAACCTTGGATCGCGGCCACATGCTGCGCCTCGGTTTGGGCTTCGGCCGAAAGCTCGCGTGCGTCGCCAGGGGAGACCGGGGCCAACTCGTACTCATGGGAAGGCGGGGCGAGCCGGCCTGTATCCGAGACCGCGATCTCTTTGTTCTGCCAAGTGTCGGGGTAGCGCGGGATCGTACGCGTGGTGGCCGGGAGCGCGCCTTTGCTGCGGCGCATGGCTTTCCACATGCCCGGGCCGAAGAAGGCTGCGGTGCGGAAGCGGTTGTCGGACGAGGCCACCAGATACATGCCCGATCCGGGCGCGGGCACGAGCGCGGGAGTCTCGTGGAGGAAGCCGTCGGACTCTGGCACGAACGCTCCCAGGCGCCACGCCTTGCCGTCGAGCGTGGTCACGAAGTTCACCCACGTCGTGCCCACCCAGGACATGAATCGCGCCATGCGCACGCGCGCGGACACCCACACCCGGCCGGTGGCGTCGACGCCGATCTGCGGCCCAGCGAAGAGGAAGCCGCCCTTGGCTTTGGGCCAACGCCGGTTGCCGTTGGGCATGGGCATGCTCAGGTTCACGTTGGCTTTGGGCCGAAGCAATTGGTCGCCGGCGAGCACCCGCAGGCCGATGCGGCGCTTGCGGTAGAGCGGCAGCCGCTTAGGGCTCTGGTCGTACGGCCCAAAATCCTTGCCCCAGCCTTCGGGGTTCTCCTCGTACGCGATCCACAGCCGGCCCTGCGGGTCGTACGCGAGGCTGGCGCGCGTCTCGTTCTGCGCGCTTGCCGCGATGGTGTGCGTCGGCCCCCATTCGCCCTTGGCCCACACGCGCGCGAGCAGGTCGTAGTTGCCGGCCTCATACGAATCCCATGCGACCGCGACTTGGCCGTCTTTCGACGCGGCGATGGCAGGCTTCCACTCGTTGGCCGGGCTACTGGCCACAGCCGTGGGTTTGCCGAAACGCAGCCCCTCTTGCTGGGCGACAAGGATATCGGAGTTCGTCTTGCCGAAGCTCTGCCACGCGGCCCAGACGCGGCCTTGGGAATCCGTGGCCGCGACGACGAAGAAGTCCGAACCCGGCGACATGCTGATGCACATGGGCTTGGCCCACTGGCCGGCCTCGCGCACCGTGGCGTACACCTGCCAGTTGTCGCGGCCGGTGCTCGTGTCGTTGCCGGCCCATAGCACCCACACGCGGCCCTGGCCGTCGACCGCGGCGGCGGTGCCGAAGAGATCTTGCCCGGGCGGGGTCAGAGGCTCCGGCGCAGTCCACTGGCCGGCCTTCATCTCCGTGAACATGAGCTGGTCGCCGCCGGTGGGTTTGGTGAGGAACGTGAAGTCCTCCGGCGGCTTCTTGATGGGCGGCCGCGAGCGGAAGCCTTCGCCGTGGGTGAACGCGAGGTAGGCCACGTAGAGCGCTCCGTCCGCGCCTGCGGCCGCGCTGGGGTAGACGTCTTCCGTGGGCGACTTGACGATGAGCCGCGAGGTGGGCACGCGCTGCACTTCCACCTGGCCCTGGAGCCTCATGAGCGCGCGGCCGAAGCCGATCCGGCCGATGGGCGCGGTGAAGTCGCCGTGGTTGGTCTTGACCTCGAGTGCGCTCGCCTTGCCCACGTCGGCGATGGTGAGGATGACGCCGTTGGGCCTCATGGGGGCCTTGTCCGCGGTCTGGCCGCGCATCTTCCAGAAGAGGTGGAAGAAACGGTTCGAGTTGAACTTGAACTTCGAGACCGTCGCGTAGTCGTCGCCCCTGAAGCGCCAACTGTCCGTGGCGATGATACGGCCGCCGGTGACCGCGTACGCCCCTTCCCACGAAGTGGGCTTCTTGTCCTTGAGGCCGCAGAGGATCTTGACGCTGATGAGCTTGTGGCCCATGGGCACGTCGAGCCGCGCGGGCTCGGCGGCCTGGACGCCGTGGCCGATGCACGTAGCGAGCAAGCAAGCGATGGTGAGACGACGTTTCATGGGGTTCTCCGTTGCGGGGTCCAAGACAAGCAGCGGTGGGCCACATTGTCGCAGTCTGGCCCAGGTGGGGCCTGCGTCGCCGGTGCGCTCAGAGCTGCACGCGGACCTCGAGCACGTTCTTGCCGCGCGCCCTGCGATACTTCACCTCGTCGGCCATGTCCTGCACGAGGAAAATGCCCAAGCCGCCGATGGGCCGCTCCTCGATGCTGTCGCCGCTCGGGATAGAGCGCGGAGCAGAGGGGTCGAACTCGCGGCCGTCGTCCTCGAAGGTGAGCGTGGCCGCGTCCTTGCCCAAGACCACCTTCACCGTGATCTCATGCCGCGCTCCATCGTCGTGCGCGAACTTAATAATGTTGGTCGCGATCTCTTCCAACGCCAGCCTTATCGCGTACGCCCCCTTGGCCGGCACGCGGTGGGCGTCGAGGAACCGGTGCAACGTCTCGGCGGCTTGGTCCAACTCCGGCAGGAGATTGCCAAACTCGAGCAGAAGCTCGTGTACCTTCTCACGCGCCATAGGCGGCTTTCATGCGAGCCCGAGCAGTTGCTTTGCTTCGTCCATGCTGTGCGCGACCGGGAGGACTTGCGTGACGCCTCCCTTGGTGAGCAATGCTTCGACCAGGGGGTGGGGTTCGAGCAGCACCAGATTCGCGCCTGCCTTCACCAGCGGCTTGGCGCAACTGATGAGCAACCGAATGCCCATGGATGCGACGAAGCTCACGTCGGCCATATCCACGATGGTTGGCTTGCCTCGGCCGGCCGTGACGCGCGTGAACTCCAGGTCGATCTTGTTCGAGCCCCCCGAATCCAACGACCCGTGCAGCGACACGTGCGTCAACTCATCCGACTCCTCGATGACTTGAAGCCTCATACGACACCTCCAGTGTGAGCATGGCTGGCGAACACGTTGAACCGCGCACAGTATGCCACTCGCCCGCTGGCGACACAAGCGCAAACTCGGCCATGGGCACAACCTCCCGAAGGTTGCCAACCCTCGGGGGGCATGGCCCCTGCCCGCGCTCACTTCACCCTGAAATACTTCCCAAGATACTTCTGCTGTCGCTTCACCAAGCCGTTGACCACGGCCTCGATCTCGTCGAGGGTCAGCTTCGAGTGTGTGAGCGGGTCGGCCATGAGCGCCCAGTAGACGCCGCGAATGTCGCGGTTCAGGAAGCCCTCGACCGCGAGTTGGTACACGCTGATGTCCATCTGGCACAGCATCGCAAGCTGCTGCGGCAGCGCGCCGTAGTGGCAGGGCTGCACGCCGTTCGCGTCCACGAGGCACGCGACCTCGACCGCGGCGTCTTGGGGCAGGTTCGTGATGAGCCCGGTGTTCATCACGTTGCCGTAGATGCGGCAGGGTTGGTTGGTGAGCACCGCGTCCATGATGCGCGAGCCGTATTCGCGGCTGAGTTTGATGGGCGGCAGGTCGCCCTTGCGCACGCGCTTCATCAGCTCCCGGTGGCGCTTGGCCTTCATGTCCATGTTGGCTTTGTGCTGGTCGATGGGGATGCGGTACTGCTCGATCTGCTCGTCCGTGCGCGCGTAGAAGGGCACGTATTCCGGGAAGTGCGTGCTCGATTCGGTCACCACGTAGCCGGTGCGGTTGAGCATGTCGAGCCGCGCGGGCCCCAGGAACGGCTGGACCGGGTCGTCGTCCTTGAGCGGCGTGTTGTAGATGCCGCGCTGCTTCACGAGCTTGCGCAAGCGCGGGTAGAGGTCCTTGCCCTTGCGTTCGAGCTTGGTGACCCAGCTCATGTGGTTGATGCCTGCGGCTTGGTAGACCAGCTCCTCGTGCGGCACGCCCAGGTAGTTGGCGATGGCCCGCGTCGTGCCCTGCACGCTGTGGCAGAGGCCCACGAACGGCACGCGGCTGATCTTGGCCATGGTCATGACGAGCATGGCCTGCGGGTTGGTGTAGTTGAGGATCATGCAATTCCGTGCGGCCACCTCCTCGACGTCCTTGGCCAAGTCGGCCATGAACGCCATGGTGCGCAGCCCGCGGAACACGCCCGCGACGCAGCAGGTGTCGCCAATGGTTTGCTTGAGGCCGTACTTCTTGGGCAGATCGAGGTCGAGGTACGCCAGTTCGTTGTACCCGATCTTGACGAGGTTGATGACGAAGTCCGCGCGTGCGAGCGCGCGCTTGCGCACGGTGGTGAAGAGGGGCTTCTTCTTCAGCCCGAGGCTGGCGAGATACTTGGACGCGAGCAGCTCCACGTCCTTGAGCCGCGCCTTGTCCGTGTCCATGAACGCGAGTTCGCTGTCGCGCAGCGACTCGAAACTGAGGATGTCGCCCAACAGGCGGTGGGTGAAGCCGGCGCTGCCGGCGCCGATGAATGTAATCTTGGGCATGTCACGGCCTTTCTTCCGCAAGATCCTGGGCGATCACTTCTCCGCTTGACGCGGAAGACTCCCTGGCATCTCTGTTCGTCTTCATGGCGTCGGTCTCCTTCTCAAACGCCAACCGGCGTGAGTGTGAAGACACGCGCAAGTGTGCTCGCAGCCTTGACATCCCCGCGCCGAAGAGCGTCACGCACGTCGTCAAGCTTGTACGCGTCGTCCAGGGAGAGACAGGGCGACCAGCCGGTGTCTGAGTCGATCAACTCAACGTCGACCTCGGCCACGTAGTCTCCTTCATGAACGAGCTTGGTATGGCGTCTGGTTGTCATCTCTTTCTACTCCTGAAATCGTCCGCCCATCTGGCGGGATCGGGCCGGTGCGCGGTGACGAGCACTGCTGGCCCCGTTTCCCCTTTAGGCCCTTAGGCCAAATCTCGCGACAACATGTTGTCGATGTGGGAGGTGCGAGGCGACGTGGTTTGTAGTAGGGCAATTCATTGCCCGTCGAACGTCCTTGCTCTCACGAGGCAGACGGGCGATAAATCGCCCTACTACAAGCGGCCCGACGGCAGCGCCGCCGCCCCTTTTTCGCAGCGAAGTCTGCGAGAAAGCCTAGTGCCTTATCCATCCAGAACTGTCATGAAAAATAAGAAGTTGCTTGCCCGGAGCGGACGGCCTTCGCCGTCCGTCGGAACGCGAAGGCGTTCCGCTCCTGGGTTGCGGGCGCAGCCCGCCTTGTGTATGCCCCACACGGCATGGACTGGGTTTGCGTCCGAATCCTGCTGGAGGACGAGAACGCACGGTCCCTTCGGGAAGTCCGGATAGTCTTCCAACTGCTCGGCAGCGGAAAGGCCAGCGACAAGATCGCGAACAAGAAGGCCGTCTTCGGCCAACTCCTCATAGCCGTGGTCAGAGACACGAACTTCTCCGCTGCTGGCGAGCGCCTTGATCCGTTCCAGCGTCCTGCTCATGCCGGTATGCTATCACGGAAAAGGTGCAGGAGCAACGAAGACCGCCCGGCTCCTTGCGGAGAGTTCAGAGTCCATGCCCATCCGACGATGGGTGCGAGAAACGCCCGCGTGACTCTGGTCGCTCCCCCTTCTGTTGCCACCTGACCAAGCAGGCCCTACTCCCCTGCAAGCTCTCTGGGCACGAGCATATCCTCCGCGCCGGCCGCGATGACGTTGGGGCAGTTGAAGAACCACAGGCTCCGCGGCACGATCATCTTCAAGTGCCAGGCCTGCCCGTCGCGGCCCACGGATGCTCGACCCGCCGTCGTACGGCTACATTCTCAGATCGCAGTCTTGGCCAGTAGCTCGCGGATACGCGGCAGCAGTGTAGTCGGGACCTCTATGAAGGTTGCGGACCGTTCCTCCCAGGCGGCTTCATCTTCCGCCATCGCCTCTTCTTCGGTCTGTCCTTCGTAGTGGGCCAGAACCTGCCTGATACGATCCTCATCCCAGCCCTCTGGGAATCTGTTCGTCTTCATGGCGTCGGTCTCCTTCGGCGGCGGCGCCGATAGGCTTTCAAAGGCTTTCCTGTCAGGTCGTAAGCAGTATTGACGAACACGCTGTCTGGCTCCGGGTCTGGCACGTAGATAACGCGGAGATAGCGGCCGCCACGAGTCTGCCCAAGTGCGACGCGTGATCCGTCCTTGCCCGGGCGATCCTCACCAGGCTTCCGCAGCACATCCTCGACCTCGCCCTCACTCACATCGTGGGTCTCGATGTGCCGACGGCGAGTCTGCGGGTCAATATAAAACCGGATATTCATGCGCCACCATCCAGTATAACCACCCGACGCTTCCTTGGGTAGCAGAATTCAGTGCTCATGGCTCATGCGCAACTGCAAGCCCGCTCTCATTGCCACGCCAGCGACTTCTCCCTACTCTCCTGCAAGCTCCTGGGGCACGAGCATGTCCTCCGCGCCGGCCGCGATGACGTTGGGGCAGTTGAAGAACCACAGGCTCCGCGGCACGATCATCTTCAAGTGCCAGGCCTGCCCGTCGCGGCCCTCAGGCACGGCCACGCTGATGATGTTCCCGGGCTGTCGCTCCACCTTGGCCACCTCCTCGCCGTTGCCGTCCACGACCGTGTGCGCGTTGCCGCGCACGTAGTAGTGCACGGCCTTCGTCCCTTTGGGCACGTAGAAGTACAGCGCGATGGGCGAGCCCAGGGTCGCCAGCCGCGCGCCCTTTTTCAGCCGCCACACGTACGGCTTGCCAGGCGCGTAGTCGATGTGCCATCCCGCGCCGAAGTCCTTCACGTTCAGGAGGTACGTCCCCGCGCGGGGCGCAGCGACCTTCACGTCGTGCCACTTGCCGTCGAGCGGCAGCTTGCCGGCTGCGACGGCCTTGCCGCTCGTGTCGGCCACGGCCCACTCCGTAGGCCGGCGGTGGCGGTAGTGCGGGATGGCGCCGGTGAAGAGGCGGAACTCCAGCGGCTCGCCGGCCAGGCTCAGCATGACGAACGTCTGCTCGTTCTGAAACTTCAGTTGCGCACGTCGGCCTTTGGGCGTGGGCTTTAGGCCCGCGGGCGCGAGCGTGTCCGAGAACGAGCGCTCCTCGATCTTCTGAATCTTGTATCGCGCCTGCCCTTCCTCGAACAGGCGCTCGACCTCGTCGTGCGTGTAGTCGTCGCCGCTGTACCAGGCGGTTTTGCCGCGCATCTTGCGCCAGTTCCAATCGTCGGGCTGCTCCATGCCGCGCAGGTAGTACGTCTTGTATCGCCCGCGCACCGCAGGGCTATTGACGATGTAGCGATGCCGCGCGCGATAGGCGAAGTTCAGCAGGGGGAAGAGGGCCGCGATCCGCGCGTCCTGGCCTTGGCTCACCTCCAGGTCGCGCATGAGGCGTACGTAGTAGAGATACAGCTTCACGTCGTCGAGCCGGCGCATCACGTCCGCCCGGCCCGCGGCGAGCCGAGACGCGTCGGCCACGTCTCGATGTGCGAGCGCCATGAGGTGGTCGCTCAGCAGGGGCCGGTTGCCGCCGTCGAAGCGCTCGTGGTAGCGGCGCATGGGCGCCGCGGCCGGGCCGTATGCCTTCTCGTAGAAGTCCGCGCAGATCGCGTCCACGTCCGCCCCGGGGTTCCACATGAGCCGCGACGCGACGAGGTAGCCCAGGGCGTTGGGCCCTAAGTTCGAGCCGGACTCGCAACTCATGGTCGTGGCCCCATGTGCCGCGTAGTAGGGGATGCGTTCGCGCAGGTAGGCCACGTTCGCTCCCCGCGCGGCGCCGGGCATGTCCCGCGTCCACGCCCACACGTTGAGGTACTCGTACACGCCGAGCTGGGCCACGTGCTTGTGCCACTCCTCGATGAGTTCGAGGAACGTGTACCGCCCGCGGGTGAAGCCCGCGGTGATCTGCACGTACACGTTCGGCTCCATGCGGAAGCTCGGCGGCTCGGAGTGGAGGCTGTACGCGTACGTGCCCACGTACTTGCCCGGCCGCTTGCGGCCCACGGCCTTCGCGGCTTCGTTCACGAGCGTGTGCACGCGTTCCGAGATCGAACCCACGACCCGGCACTCCGCGCACTCGCAGTGTCCGCCGCCATCGGACGGCTCCATGGACACCATGTCCGCGTCCGGCTTCTTGTCGAAGAAGCCGACTGCGTACTGCCGGCACAGTTGCACGAGCGCGGGGTTGGCGACGCAAAACTTCTGGCCTCCGCGTTTGCCCTTGGCCAGTGCGAGCCACTCCGGGTGCGCGTCGAACGCGGCCCGATGCTCGCGGATGATCTTCTGCCACGCGTGGCTACAGTAGACGCGCAGGCTGTGGCCCATGAAGTTGCGCCGCATCCATTCCACGTGGTCCTTGCGCACTTGCTGGTCCCAGTACCCGTGGCCGTACCAGATGATGCGCGAGAGCAGCGCGGGCCGGTCCGCCACGTCGAGGTCGACCTCAACGCGTCGCGCCTTGGGCACGATGCGCCATGCAGCGCTCGGCCAGAACCAGCGGCAGCCGAGGGTTTCGAGTAGCTTCGTGACGCCGCGGTCCAAGCCCAAATCGGTGGCGCCGAGCACCAGCACGCGGGCCGCGCTCGTGCGGATGCCATACGCTTCGAGGCCGTCGCGCCCGCGCACGCGCAAGGCCGCCTTCCACTCCGGCATATCGAACTGGGCCATCGTGCCGAGGACAATGCCGCGGCCACCATCGCCCGTGGCCACGTCGAACTTGGCTCCGCTGATCTCTTCCAGGCAAGCCGCGAGTTCGGCAGCAAGCTCCTTCTGCCGTTCGGTCGCGTCCGGCGCCACAACGATGGGCATGCGCGCTTGGCCGTTCAGGGCGACGACGGCCTCCTCCGCGCGCAGCGCGCCCGCGCCCAGCACGGCCCAGATCAGTGCAATGATTCTCATGGCTATAGACCTCGCGTGAATCGATGGCCGGCACTGCCGCCATGATGATGCCATAATCGCATGAGGCCGGCAACGTGGTGGCGCCGGCGGACGACGCGTCAGCCTCGCTTGACAGTGCACGGTCGCGGCCCATAGCATAGGCGACTCCAACCGCAAGGAGTTCCACTGCATGAAACTATGTGTCAGCACGCTCGGCTGCCCCGATTGGCCGCTCGAGCAGATTGTGTCGTGCGCGAGCCGCTACGGGTATGATGGCCTGGAGCTGCGGGGCATCGAGCGTGAGTTCGACTTTGCCAAGATTCCGGCGTTCGAGCGCGAAGCGCTCCCTGAGACCGCGAAGCTCATCGCCGACGCGGGGCTTACGGTGGTCGTCGTCGGCTCGTCGGCGAAACTGTCCAGCCCGCTGCCAGAGGAGCGCGAGGCCAACTTGAAGGAGGCGCGCTACTGCATCAAGCTCGCGGGCAAGCTCGGCGCGCCGTACGTGCGCGTGTTCGGCGGCAAGGTGGCTGACGATATCGAGAAAGAGGAGGCCGCGGCAATTGTCGGCAACTGTCTGCGCTCACTCGCCGAGTACGCGGAGGACCGCCACGTTACGCCGCTGCTGGAGACGCACGATGCTTGGGTGCGGAGCCCGGACGTGGTCGCGGCCATCGAGTGCGCTGAGCACCGGAACGTCGGTGTGATCTGGGACGTGCGCCATCCTTTCCACGCGGGCGAGGCGGTCGAGTACACGTACAAGCAACTGCGCCGATGGATCTGCCACGTGCATCTCAAGGACGAAGACGAGAACGGCGCCTGCCTCATGGGGCAGGGCCGCGTGCCCAACTTTGAGGCCATCCGGTGGCTCACACAAGGCGGATATGAGGGCTACTTCGCCTTGGAGTGGGAGAAGGCGTGGATGCCTGAGATCGCGGAGCCCGAGGTGGCTTTCCCCCAGTTTGTCGAACAGATGAACGCCTATAGGCAGATGCTGGGATGACCGACCCAGGCCACAGCCCCACGCCACGGCGCTTCCTCTTGGCTGCGCCTGTGCTCCTGGCGGGCCTGGCCGGGCTGGGCTACTTGAGGGTGCTCGACGACGCAGGCGTGGCGCGGGGGTTCCCGCTCGACGATAGCTGGATCCACGTGCGCTTCGCCTCGAACTGGGCCGCGGGCCGGGGCTTCGGCATCAACCCCGGCGAACCGACGCCGGGATCGACGTCGCCGCTCTGGGTCGTCGTGCTCGCGGCCGCGGCCAGGCTGGGCGCGCCGGTCGAGACGGCCGCGGTCGCGCTAGGCATGCTGCTGAACGCCGCGGCCTGCGCCGCGCTGATGGCGCTCGCCGCGAGACTCGTGCCCAACTCGGGGGATGCCAAGGGCGACGCGCTGCGCTTCTGGGCGCCGTTGGGCGTGGGCATGTTCTACGTGCTCACGCCGTGCGCGATCTGGTCGTCAGTGTCAGGCCTTGAGATCCCGCTCTTCATGGCGCTGTCGTTCTCCGCGCTGCTGTTGCACGAGGCCGCGTACGCGCGTGGGGGCTGGCGCTGGCCCGCGGCTGCGGTGCTCTTCGGCTTGGCGACGAACGCGCGGCCCGAGGGCCACGTGCTCTTCGCGCTCGCGGCCGCGGAGAAGGCGTGGTGGGAATGGCGCTACGCCAGCGGCGACGTAAAACGCCGCGTGCTGCGCGTCGCCGGGTACGGGCTCATCTACGTCGCGCTCGTCTGCCCGTACGCGATCTTCTGCCTCCGCACCACCGGCAAGCTGCTGCCCAACACGTACTACGCGAAGTCCATCGGCGGCCGCGACGTGTTGTCGCGCCACTACTTCCAGTTGCTGGCCCAGCGCATGGGCCAGGAGCACTTCTGGCTGGGTCTGCTCGCGCCGGTAGGGCTCGTGGCCTGCCTCTCGCGGCGACGCGGCCCGCGGCTGCCGGCGCTTTGGGTCTTTGGCCTGCCCCTGGGCTACAGCTTCATGGCCCGCAACGTGTTCACGTATGACGCGGGCAACTTCAACCGCTACTTCTATCCCGTCATCCCGCTGCTCGCCCTATTCGGCGTGTGGGGGCTGAGCGTGCTGTGCAGGGAGGCAGGCCGAAGCTCGGCCAAGGTTGCCGCCGCGCTGGCCGTCGTGCTCAGCGCGGGGTGCCTTGCGGACTCGCTTTCGCTCACGATCGGCCGGCGGGAGCAGTTCGTCGCCAACGTGCGCAACATCAACGAACTCGACGTGGCCGCGGCGAAGTGGCTGCGCGAGAACACGCCGCCTGGCGCGAAGCTTTGCGTGTGCGACGCGGGCGCGATCCCCTACTTCTCGGGCCGTTACATCTACGACACGGTCGGGCTCGTCACGCCGCAACTGATCCCTCTCCGCCAACGCTACCGCGTGCCGGGCGAGCTGTTCGACGACACCGCGCTGGCGATGTTCTTGGCCCGCGTGAAGCCCGATTACCTGGTGGTTTTTCCCGATTGGTACCCCAAGCTCATCATGGACCTTGACCGGGGCAAGTGGGCGCGCAAGGTCAAGGAGTTCAAGATCGAGGGCAACATCACCTGCGGCGGCGACACGCTCGCGGTGTATCGGCTGGACTGGGGGCGTTCCGAGTCTCCGAGTTCGGAGTCCCGCCTTTAGCCCGCATTTTTCACCAGCCCGGGATGTCACGTAACATGCGGCCAAGGTCCAAAGCGGCGTCAAGCCGCCGTACTCCACAAGGCCAGCCAAGCGTTCACGCGTTGAGCCCACAGAGCCGGGCCGCTATAATTTGCCCCGTCCCTGCCCACGCGATCTCCCTTTCCGAAAGCAAGCACGACCATGCCCACACTGACGCGAGACGACATCCTTGGCCTCATCCCCCACCGCTTTGAGAACGTGCTCGTCGACGAAGTCGAGTGCTCGGACGCAGGCGCGTCCGGCGTGCTCACCATCGCGGAAGGCGACCCGCTGGGCCGGGACATCTTCCTGCGAACGGACGGCGATCGCCCCACCGTGCTCGACCACGCGCTCGCGGAGCACCTCGCCCTGGTCTCACTCTGCCAACTCGGCAAGCTCGCCGACGGCGAGGTGGGCTTCTTCTCCATGATCTCCAACTTCCAGCAGACGGGCCGTCTCCCAGCGGGAGAGCCGATTTACAGCGAACTCGTGCGCGAGCGCGACCGCGGAGCGTTCCGCCGGTTCAAGGGAAAGGTGCTGAATGCGCAAAAGGAGGAAGTGGCCAGCGCCAGCATCATGGCGTTCATCATGGACACGACGCAGGCCCAACCCGATGCAGACCGGAAGCAGGACGCGCTGCCAACGATGACCATCGCGGAGCCGACGTCGGCCAGCGCGTACTGGTGGAAGCGCCCGGAGATGTGCTTCGTGTCCGAGTGCAGGCATCTAGACGTGCCGGGCCGCGCGGCCACGCTCGCGTACACCTACCCCGACGACCACCCCTTCACAAAAGGCCACTTCCCCGGCAACCCCGTCATGATGGGCATCACCCAGTGGGCCGCGGCATCGGACGCGGCGGACTGGCTGGCGTTCAAGCTCATCGAAGCCGGCGAGGCCGCGTGCCCCTGCGCCGTGTCGGCCGACGTGGTGATCCAGAAGGCCGACGGCACGGTCGTGGCCGAGGTGAGCCGGCTCGTAAACCGCTACCAGCGGGATGCAGAGGGCCG
>JAJRTI010000328.1 GCA_024278415.1 Planctomycetota bacterium
CCACAATCTGCTCCATACGCTCCACGAGCAGGCGCTCAAGCGCGGGGTGAAGGTGTACGAGGAGTTTTTCATGACGCGGCTCGTGCCGGGCGAGGGCGAGTGGCCGGCCGTGGTCGCGCTGGACGTGCATCGCGGCCAATTAGTGACGCTCAGCGCGCCTACAGTCATACTTGCCACGGGCGGAGGCTCGCGCGTGTTCGGCCAGTCCAGCAACGCGCTCATCAACACCGGCGACGGTGTAGCGCTGGCCTGGCGCGCGGGGCTGCTGGTGGAGGACATGGAGTTCTTCCAGATCCACCCCACAGGCCTGCTCAACGGCATCCTCATGACCGAGGGCTGCCGCGGCGAAGGGGCCTATCTCGTCAATGCCGGCGGCGAGCGGTTTATGGAGCGCTACGCTCCCAAGTTCATGGAACTCGCGCCGCGGGACCAAGTCGCCCGCGCGATCCAGACCGAGATCAACGAAGGCCGCGGCATCAACGACGAGTACGTGCACCTCGACCTGCGCCACCTCGGAGCCGAGAAGATCAAGACGCGCCTGCCCCAGATTCGCGAGATCGCGATGTACTTCGGCGGCGTGGACCCCATCGAGGAGCCCATCCCCGTGCGGCCGACCGTGCACTACATGATGGGCGGCATCACCACCGATGTGTACTGCAAGACCGAAGCCTTCGGCATCTACGCGGCCGGCGAGTGCGCGTGCGTGAGCGTGCACGGCGCGAACCGGCTCGGCGGCAACTCGCTCCTCGAGGCGGTCGTCTTCGGCCGCCGCGCGGGCGAGCAGGTCGCCGACGCGCCGCGTGACGGCCGCCCGGCATCTACAGCCGCGGCCAGGGACGAGCATGAGCGCATCGCCGCGCTCATGGCCCGGCCTGAAGGCGAGCGGCCCGCGGCCGTGCGCAAGGACATGGAAGCGACCCTGCGCGAGTGTTTCCACCTCTTCCGCGAAGCCGAGCCCATGCGCCGCGGGCTGGACCAAATCATGGCGCTGCGCGAGCGTTTTGGCCGCGTGTTCGTCGAGGACAAGAGCGCGGTCTACAACCAGAACCTCATCGACGTGCTCCAACTCGAGTGCATGCTCGACATTGCCTGGATGTGCGCCGAAGGCGCCCTGGCCCGCGAGGAGAGCCGAGGCGGGCACTACCGCACCGACTTCCCCAAGTTCGACAACGACCGATTCCTCTGCCACACCCTGTTGAGCCGCACCGCAGACGGCGCCATGGATCGCACGTACGACCCCGTGATCATCGTGGACGTCGCGCCGCAGGCGGAGGTGAAGTATTGAGGCGTGAAACGTAAAGCGTAAAACGTAAAGGCGGAGGCGATCGGCCGATGTCGGAGCGGCGCTTACGCTTTACGCTTTACGCTCTAGCTCCTGCCATCCTGTGAGCCAGACCACCTGGCAGGCGGGACATTCCACAAGCCGAGCCGCTTGCCCCCATGCCCACCACCTTCAACATCCGCCGCTTCTCGCCTGAGCGGTCGCCCGCCCCCTATTGGCAGGAGTTCGTCGTCGACTGCGAGCCGGGATGGGTCGTGCTCCAGGCCTTGCACGCGATCCACGACGAGCAGGATGGCACGCTCGCGTACCGCTATGCTTGCCGCGGCGCGATCTGCGGGTCCTGCGCGATGCGCATCAACGGCGCGGCCGCGCTCGCGTGCAAGACGCAGACCGCGTCGCTCGATACCAGCCAGCCCATCACCATCGAGCCGTTGCTGAATATGAGCGTGGTGAAGGATTTGGTCGTGGACCATGAGCCTTTCTTCGCGGCGCTGCGAGAGACCATGCCCTGGCTCACGGAGAGCGCCAGGAGCGCCGACGATACGTTCACGCTCGACGAAACGCTGAGCAAGCAGGAGAAGGACCAGTTCCTGCGCGCCAACGACTGTATCATGTGCCAAAGCTGTTTCTCCGATTGCCCCAAGCGCCGCGAAGACGAGAGCTTTGCCGGCCCCGCGGCTTGCCTGGCCATGTATAGGCGCATCCACCACCCGCAGGAGCCGAACGCGGCTTCGCGTTTGAAGGCTGCCTGCGCGCCGGGCGGCGTGTTCGGCTGCGACAAGCACGCGAATTGCGTGAAGGTCTGCCCGAAGGACTGCCGGCCCATGCGCGCAATCACGATGCTACAGAGAAAAGCGGAGTAGCGGAGATACTGCGTAGTCCGTTTTGCGTAGTCCGTATTTCGGATCGCAATTCTGGATACGCAATACGCAATACGCAATACGCAATACGCAATACGCAATACAGAATACGCGCCCATGCCCCCCACCCGCACAGAACGCGACTTCCTCGGCGCACTCGCCGTCCCCGCGTCCGCCTATTTCGGCGTGCAGACTTGGCGCGCGGTGGGCAACTTCCCCATCAGCGGCCTGCGGTAGCCCAAGGTCTTCAATCGCGCCTGCGCGGAAATCAAAAAGGCCGCGGTGCGCACGCACCATGAGATGGGCGCACTGCCGAGCATGATGACCGCAGCAATCATCGACGCGTGCAACGAAATCGTCGCTGGCCAGCATGACGACCAGTTCGTGGTCGACGTGTTCCAGGCCGGCGCGGGCACGTCGTGCCACATGAACGTTAACGAGGTGATCGCCAACCGCGCGGCAGAGATGCTCGGCGGCGAGCGCGGCGCGTACGACCGCGTCCACCCCAACGACCACGTCAACATGGGCCAGTCAACCAACGACGTGGTGCCCACCGCGATGCGCATTGCCGCGCTGCTGGTGCTGCCGGGGCTGATTGATGGGCTGCGCCAACTCGCGGACGCGCTCGATGCGAAGGCGAGCGCGTTCGCGGACGTGGCGAAGTCCGGGCGCACGCACCTCCAGGACGCCGTGCCGGTGACGCTTGGGCAGGAGTTCGGCGCGTACGCGGCATGTGTGCGCCGCGTGGCCGCTCACATCGACGAGCAGCAGGCGCCGCTGCGTGGGCTGGGCATCGGCGGCTCGGCCGCGGGCACAGGCCTGAACACGACGCCTGGATACCGCGAGCGCGTCGCCAGGTTGCTCGCCGAGCAGACGGGCCTCGACCTTGCACCCGCCCCGGATCTGTTCGAAGCGATGCAGAGCATGGCGCCGTTCGTGCGCGTGTCGGCCGTACTGCGCACGGCCGCAATCGAGCTGGGCCGCATCAGCAACGACCTGCGCCTGCTCGCGTCGGGCCCCACGACCGGCCTCGCGGAGATCCGCCTCCCGGCGGTGCAACCCGGCTCGTCCATCATGCCCGGCAAGATCAACCCCGTCGTGGCCGAGTGCATGAACATGATCTGCTTCCAGGTCGTCGGCAACGACACGTGCATCGCCCAAGCCGCGGCCGCGGGGCAAATGGAACTCAACGTGATGATGCCCATCATCAACTACAACATGCTCTGGTCCATCGAGATCCTCACCAACGGCGTGCGCATGCTACGCGAACGCTGCGTGGAGGGGATCGAGGCCAACGCGGAGCGTTGCGCGGGATATCTTGCGTCGACGCTGGGCCTGGCTGCGGTGCTCAACCCGGTCATCGGATACCACGCCGCGGCGGAAGTCGCGAAAGAAGCTACGGCCTCCGGCATAAGCATTCGTGAGGTTGTACTGGATAGAGGCATCCTGTCTGAAGAAGAATTCGACCAACTCGTCGCCCAGTCGCTGGGCCACAAGGAGTAACGCATGGCGCGCACTCAGATCTATTCCGGCATCTGCGGCTTCGTCACGACGGTCGTGGCCAAGTCTGAGGATCAGCAGCACGTGACGCTCGACATTGAGAGCACGTGCCCCGACGTAATCCGCATCAGCAAACAACTCAACGCCCGCACGTTCGACGCGTTCCAGGAGATCGGCCCGTGCCAGCAAGCGGGCAGCATCTACGCCACCAAGCTCATGGCCGAATGTGGCAAGCTCCCGCACGTGGCTTGCCCAGTGCCCGCCGGCATCTGCAAAGCGCTCGAGGTCGCGGCAGGGCTTGCACTGCCGCGGGACGCGCATATCAAGGTGAGCGCGGAGGATGAGAAGTAGGACGTAACACGTAACGAGTAACACGTAAGGCGGACATCTGCTTACGTTTTAGTGTTCACGTTTTACGCTTTACTTTGCCCTGCCATGACCAATCAAGACACGCCACCAGCCCCCTCCCCCATCCCGCCCGCCGGCGTCACCCCAGTCGAACTCGGCCCGGGTGAGTTGCTGGACATGTATTACCTCATGGTGCTCAGCCGCACGTTCGAGGAGCGCGTGGCCACGCTCTACAAGCAAGGCCAGGTGCAAGGCGGCGTGTTCTCCGGCATCGGCCAAGAAGCCGTCACGATTGGCACGTGCTACGGCCTGGAGGACGAGGACTTCGTGTCGCCGTCGCACCGCGATCTCGGTGTGTTCCTCGTCAAGGGCGTATCGCCGAACGCGATCATGGCGCAGCTCTACGGCCGGATGGGCGGCATGTCCAAGGGCCGCGATTCGGCGCTGCACTCCGGCGAACCGGAGCTGAACGTGTTCGGCACGACGAGCATGCTCGGATCGTCGATCTGCGTGAGTGTGGGCGCGGCGCTCGCGTTCAAGATGAAGGGCCAGCCGTACGTGGCCGTGTGCTACTTCGGCGAGGGCGCGAGCTGCCGCGGCGACTTCCACGAGGCGCTCAACTTCGCCGGCGTGCACCGGCTGCCGGTGATTTTCGTTTGCGAGAACAACCACTACGCGTACTCGACGCCCATGAACCTACAAATGGCCGTGGACAACGTGGCGGACCGCGCGGCGAGCTATGGGTTCGCGGGCAAGGTGCGCGAAGGCAACGACGTGCTCTCGGTTTGGCATTGCATGCGCGAGGCGCTCTACCGCGCGCGCACCGGCGCAGGCCCCACGCTGATCGAGTGCAAGACCTATCGCTGGCACGGCCACTCCGAGCACGACAAGGCCATGTATCGCGACGACGAGGAGCTGGCCGTGTGGCGCAGCCGCGACCCCATCCCGCGTTTCGAGGTGTATCTGGCCCAGAAGGGCGTGCTCGACGACCCCGCCAAGAAGTCCGTAGCGGAGCAGGCCGCACAGGTCGTGGAGGAGGCCGAAGCGTTCGCGAAGAATAGCCCGTGGCCCCAAGCTGAAGATGCGCTCACGGATGTCATTGGGTGATCGCATGCGGAGTACAGAATGCATGAGATAACATACGTCCAAGCGATTTCCGACGCACTCCGTGAGGAGATGGAGCGCGACGACAGCGTGTTCATCCTCGGCGAAGACGTGGGCGCGTACGGCGGAGCGTTTGGCGTCACTCAGGGCCTAGCCGAGCAGTTCGGCTTCTACCGCTGCCTCGATACGCCCATCAGCGAGGAACTCATCGTGGGCGCCGCGGTCGGCGCGGCGGTCATGGGCTTCCGGCCGGTCGCGGAAATGCAGTTCGCGGACTTCATCGCCTGTGCGTTCGACCAGATCGCGAACCAGGCCGCGACATTGCGCTACCGCTACGGCGGTATCCAGACCTGCCCCATCGTGGTACGCGCGCCCTCCGGCGGCGGCGTGCGCGGCGGGCTTTATCACTCGCAAAACCCCGAGGGCTGGTTCGCCCACTGCCCCGGGCTCAAGGTTGTTGCGCCCGCGTTCCCGGATGACGCGAAGGGCTTGCTCAAGGCCGCGATCCGAGACGACGACCCCGTGATCTACTTCGAAAACAAGTACCTCTACCGGCGCATCAAGGGCGACGTGCCCGACGGCGACCACGTCACTCCGTTGG
Source organism: Planctomycetota bacterium (assembly GCA_024278415.1). Next base: position 5,696 of record JAJRTI010000328.1, read on the forward strand.
GCGAAGCCCGTATCGTGCGCGAGGGCTCGGACGTGAGCTTGATCACGTACGGCGCGTGCGTGCACCACGGCCTCGAATCCGCGGCGAAGTTGGCCGAGGAGGGCATGGACCTCGAGATCCTCGACTTGCGCACGCTCGTGCCCTTGGACAAGCCGGCCGTGCTCGACACAGTGAAGAAAACCAAGCGCGCGGTGATCGCGCACGAGGACTGGCGCCGCGGCGGCTTTGGCGCGGAGATCGCGGCCATCCTCGCGGAGGAGGCGTTCGACTACCTCGACGCGCCCATCGTACGCGTCGCGAGCATGGACACGCCGGTGCCCTTCAGCCCGCCGCTCGAAGAAGCGCACCTGCCGAACGCCGCTAAGATCGCGGAGGCCGTGCGCAACATGATGCGCGCGTAGGCCACTGGCCACTGATTACTGATTACTTCCCACCCACCGCCCACAACCGGAGGCCGTCCCGAATGTCCGTCACCGTCGTCATGCCCCACATGGGCGAGTCCGTGGTGGAAGGCAAGATCGTGTCGTGGCTCAAGGAGCCCGGCGACGCGGTCGAGGCCGACGAAGTCATCGCGGAGGTCACGACCGACAAGGTCGACGTGGAGATCCCGGCGCCGCAGGCGGGCGTGCTGCTCCAGGTGCTTGTCGACGCGGGCGCGACCGTCGAGGTGGACGCGCCTATCGCTGTCATTGGCGAGGCCGGAGAGGAGGCCGCGCCTGCGCCTCCCGCGGCCAAGCCCTCCGCGCCCGCCCCGCGGGCCGAGCCATCTCCGTCCGCACAGACCGCACCGCCCTCACCGCCGCCGGTGGTTCCTCAGCCGTTGCCTTCCGAGCCCGCGCCGCCTCCACGGCCAGCAATGGCGGCCCCTGCGCCCGCGCCTTCTGCGCGACCCGCGGCCGAGCCTAAAGGCGGTACGGCGCCGGTGGGCAAGCTTGCCGTGCTTGCATCGCCGGCCGTACGCCGGCTCGCGCGGCAGCTTGGCGTGGACCTGGGCCAGGTCACCGGCACCGGCCGCACTGGGCGCATTCGCAAGGAAGACGTGCTCGCGTTCGTCGAGCAGCAGAAGGCCGCGCAAGCCCCGCCGGCATCGCCCACGGACGAACCGCCGGCCACCGAGGAGCGCCAGCCCGACGTGGACGAGGAACTGGTGCCGCTCACGGCGATGCGCAAGGCCATCGCCGCGCACATGGTGCGCAGCAAACGCGAATCGCCGCACGTGACGACGATCGCAGAGGTCGACATGACCGCGGTCGACGCGCTCCGCAAGCAACACAAGGCGGCATACACAGAGCAAGGCGCGAAGCTCACGTTCATGGCGTTCATCCTCAACGCGGTGAGCCGCGCGCTCCACGAGTTCCCCGACTTGAACGCGCAGTGGACGGACAAAGGCATTCTCATCAAGTACCGCATCAACATCGGTGTCGCGGTGTCCGTGGACGATGGCCTGGTCGTGCCGGTGATCCGCGACGTGGACCGCCTCTCCTTGATCGACTTGGCGAAAGCCATCCAGAGCTTGGCCGCTCGCACGAGGTCCGGCAAGGTCGCTGCGGCGGAATTGTCCGGCGGCACATTCACCATCACAAACCCGGGCGTTTTCGGAGCCGTCATCTCCACGCCCATCATCCACCAACCCCAAGCCGCGATCCTCGCCACGGGCCGCATCGCGGACGTGCCTGCGGTCGTGGACGGCGCCATTTGCATCCGCAAGCACATGTTCCTCTCCCTCTCTTACGACCACCGTGTCGTCGACGGCGCGACCGCGGTGAAGTTCTTGCAGCGAGTGCGGGGGATACTGGAAGGTGCTGAGTTTGAGGAGATGTGAGGGGGAGTGTAAAACGTAAAGCGTAAAACGTAAGGGGAGTGCACCGAAACGCCTCTCTGGCCCCTTACGTTTTACGCTTTACGCTTTACGCTTTACGCTGTCCTCTGCCCCCCGCCTTGGGAGCCACAAATGGCAGTCTTCCTCTGCACGATCTGCGACCTCTACATCTACGACGAGGAGGCCGGCGACCCCGCGGCCGCGGTGGAGCCGGACACGCGCTTCGACGATATCGAGGAGTTTTGGCAGTGCCCGATCTGCCGCGCGCCCAAGGACGCGTTCGTACGGCTTGAAGGCGACGACGCCACTCGCGCCAAGCAGAAGTATGGGGCCTTCCTCGCCAAGCGCAAGGCGGCCGCGGGCGACAAGCTGGACCTGGTGACAGTGCGGGACCAAGCGCGCGAGAAGATGGCCGGGATCTGCGGCGTGTATCCGGTGTGCGACGGCCGCAGCGATCGGCTCTGCCAAGGCCAGCACTATGGCCAGTCCATCGGCTTGGGAGGAGCCGGGCGGGGGCTCGCGTTCGAGGCGAACACGGAGGCCCTCAACCGCATCCGACTCAAGCCGCGGCTCATCTCTCCTCACGCGGAGCCGGACCTGTCGCATACCATCTTCGGCCGCGAGATCGCGTTGCCGGCCATGCCCAGCCCGGTCAGCGGCGTGCGCCCGAGCATGGGCGGCAGCATGAGCGAGATGGACTTCGCGATCGCGGTGCTCCAAGGCGCCAAGGACGCCGGCCTCATCGGCTGGATCGGCAACACCGCGGACGAAGGCAACGAGTTGACCGGCATCAAGGCCATCGAAAAGGTGGGCCTCGGCATCCCCATGATGAAGCCGCAGAAAAACGAGCGGCTCCTCGAAATCATCAAGATGGCCGAAGACGCTGGCGCGGCCGCGGTGGGCGTGGACGTGGACGGCGTGGGCAGCACGATCTGGGATCGGTTGGGCAAGCCCGTGTTCCGCAAGTCCATCGACGACCTCCACCTGCTGGCGTCGTCGACGGACCTGCCGTTCATTGCCAAAGGCATCATGACGGTCGAAGACGCGGAGGCTGCGGTCGAGGCTGGCGTCTCGGCCATCGACGTGTCCAACCACGGCGGCCGCAGCCTGGACTCCACGCGCGGAGTCGCCGACGTGCTGCCGGAGATCGTCAACGCGGTGGGCGGCAAGGCCACGATCACAACGGGCGGCGGAGTGCGCACGGGCTTCGACGTGCTGAAGATGCTCGCGCTGGGCGCAGACGCGGTGCTCGTGGGCCGGGACACGATTCGCGCCGCGTTGGGCGGGGGAGCGGAGGGCGTGAAGCTGCACTTCGATTACCTACGCAGCGACCTGCGCCGAGGCATGGTGCTCACGAGTTGCAACACGATTGCGGACGTGGGGCCGCAGATCATCGACAACGCGTAGAGTGCGGCATTTCACGTAACCCTTCAGCCGCGTGGCACAGCATCAGCCGCGTGGCACAGCATCATGCGATTCTTCGTCTCTGCCCTTCCGGAACAGCGAAAAGCGCGAAGACGCCAAGGAGAAGGGCTTGTTTCCTCCACAGGTCTTCTGTGCGCCCTTGCGCCCTTGCGTTTCAAAA
>JAJRTI010000329.1 GCA_024278415.1 Planctomycetota bacterium
CGGAACCAGCCACACCCTGTTTCCCCTTTCCTTGCCGAATCTCGCTCGCCTTCGGCGAGCGAGATTCGGCAAGGAAAGGGGCGAGGGATGACAGGGAGCCGCCCAGTAGTCGGCAATCCTGTGCCCCCTGGGCGGACTGCGGCCCACGCCGCCCAGCGACACGGGGACAAGCCCCGTGCTGGCGTTCAGCGACATCGACAACATGTTGTCGCGAGATTTGCCCTAAGGCACTAAACAACACGGCTCGCACATTCCGCCTGTGCGCACATCACAGTCGTCACAACCTGACGGCCATACCGGCCTTGGGATCGGACCGTTGCCTATTCTGGGGAACTCGTGTGTTACCCCATCATTGACATGCCGCCCGCTTGCCGCCACAATCGTGATCGCAGGGCTTTCCATTACCACTTGCACCAGGAGTGATTCATGAAGCGCGTAATTCTCATTGGCGACTCGATCCGCATGGGCTACCAGGCGACCGTGTGCCGCGAACTCGACGGCAAGGCGGATATTTGGAAGCCGGAACAGAACGGCGGCACGACGCAGAATGTGCTCGCGCACCTCGACGAGTGGGCCATCGACCAGAAGCCCGACGTGGTGCACGTGAACTGCGGCCTCCACGACCTGCGCAAGGAGTTCGGCGCGGCCGAGAGCGCGATCCCGCTCCCCGATTACGAGGCGAACGTGCGCACCATCCTCGAGCGCATCAAGTCCGAGACGAATGCCGTCGCCATCTGGGCCCTCACCACACCCGTGAACCAGCAGTGGCACCACGCCAATAAGGCGTTCGATCGGTTCGAGGCGGACGTGGACGCGTACAATGCCGCGGCGCGGCGAGTGGCCGAGTCGCTCGATGTGCCGGTGGACGGCTTGTTCACGGTCGTCATGGACGCCGGCCGCGACGACTTGCTCGTGGAGGATGGCGTGCATTTCAAGCCGGAAGGCTCCGAGTTGCTCGGCAAGGCCGTGGCCGCGTTCATCAGGCCGTATCTGTAGTCGAGCGCGCCTGCGGGGACGCGATGCGGAAGCCGCAATCCCCCCTGCAAGGCGGGGTAGGGCCCGCGGAAACCGTGCGGCCGCCTCGAACCGCCCCCCTGTAGTCCCCCTGGGAGGGGGGACGCAGATCGCATCGTCCCCAGCCATGGCGCGTCAATTCGCCGTGCCGGCGGACGCAGACGCCAATGACCATCAGCCATCAACCATCTGAGAGGCCTTACGAGCCCTTCGAGCACACCGCGGACATAGGCCTGCGCGTGCGCGGCGAAACGCTGCCGGCTCTCTACGAGAACGCCGCGGCCGGGCTTATGGATACCATGGTCGGCCTCGATCGCATAGCGGCCAAGGCCGAGCAGACGGTCCACGTTGAGGCGAACGACCTTGAAGAACTCATGGTCAACTGGCTCGGCGAGCTGCTCTATCTATTCGAGGTGGAGGGGCTCGTGTTCGGCGAGTTAAAGATTACGAATCTCGCGCCCGACCACCTCGTCGCGACCGTGCGCGGCGAGTCGTTCGACCCCGAACGCCACCCCGTCGCCGCTGACATCAAAGCCGTCACCTACCACCAACTCAAAGTCGAACAAGCCGGCGGCGAATGGCGCGTGAGCATCGTCTTCGACGTCTGACAGACTTCTGACTTCTGACTTCTGACCTCTGCCATGCCCTCCAACATCGATCTCAAGCGCATCAGCGACTGCGTGTGGGAAATTCCCCAGTCCGGCGGCATGCGCGTGCCCGCGCGCGTGTACGCGGACGACACGCTCATGCAAGCCATCCGGCAGGACGCGAGCCTCGAGCAGGCCGCGAACGTTGCGCACCTGCCGGGCATCGTGAAGCACTCGCTCGCCATGCCCGACATGCACTGGGGCTACGGCTTCCCCATCGGCGGCGTGGCCGCGACCGACCCGGCCAACGGCGGCGTGGTTTCGCCGGGCGGCGTGGGCTACGACATCAACTGCGGCGTGCGGCTCGTGCGCACGGACCTCACGCTCGACGACGTGCAGCCGCGCATCAAGGATGTGGTGCAGCAGCTCTTCAAGGATATCCCCACCGGCGTGGGCAGCAAGAAGGCCATCGGCAAACTCAACGACACCGAACTCGACGCCGCACTCCACGACGGCGCGAAGTGGGCCGTGGCCAAGGGCTATGGCGCGGATGAGGACATCGCGCGCACGGAGGAGCAGGGCTGCCTGCGCCATGCGGACGCGTACGCACTGAGCGACCGCGCGCGCAAGCGCGGCGTGGACCAAATGGGCACGCTGGGCTCCGGCAACCACTTCCTCGAGCTGGACCTCGTGGAGGAAGTGTACGACGAAGCCGCCGCGGCCGCGTTCGGCCTGGAGGCCGGCCGCGTCGCGATGCAGATCCACTGCGGCTCCCGCGGCCTGGGCCACCAGGTGTGCGACGACTCGATCCGCATCATGCAGGCCGCGGTGAAGAAGTACGGATTCGACCTGCTCGACCGTCAGCTCTGCTGCGCGCCCTGCGAGAGCGAGGGAGGCGAGCGCTACATGGCCGCGATGGCCGCGGCCGCGAATTTCGCCTGGGCGAACCGGCAGGTCATCATGCACCTGGCTGTGCGCTCCATCGCGAAGGCGCTGCGCCGGGAGAGCCGGTCGCTGGGCGCACGGCTCGTGTACGACGTGTGCCACAACATCGCGAAGTTCGAAGAGCACGACGTGGGCGGAGCGCGGCGGAGGCTGTGCGTGCACCGCAAGGGCGCGACCCGCGCGTTCGGGCCGGGCCACCCGCTCACGCCCGAGCCGTATCGTGCGGTGGGCCAGCCGGTGCTCATCCCCGGCGACATGGGCACCGCGTCGTTCGTCATGGCCGGCACGGACAAGGCCATGGCCGAGACGTTCGGCAGCTCTTGCCACGGCGCGGGCCGGGTCATGAGCCGCAACAAGGCCATCAAACGCGGCAAGGGCCGGCGCATCGGCGACGAACTCCGCAAGGCCGGCGTCTACGTGTGGGCCAAGGACGTCAGGACGCTCTCGGAGGAGATGCCCGAGGCGTACAAGGACGTGCGCAACGTGGTGAACGTCATGCACCAAGCCGGCATCACCCGCAAGGTCGCTCGCCTGAAGCCGATTGGGGTGATCAAGGGGTAGGCAGGCGGGGACTGCCCACGCCTTCACCGGCGCTTGTGAGCGAACACACCGGCCCCGGCCTCATCTCTCCGTCAGCACGATCGCGCCAGCCGTGTCGTCGAGTTGGGGCCCGCGGGGTCTGGGTGGGGAATCTGCGCCTCTGCCGGCACCAGTCCACCACGCGGGGCCGGATGTAGACGTTCAACTCGTGCACCGTCACCATCCCGTCGCGGTCTGAATCAGCCGCTCCCTTCAGATCCTCGAGCACGTGGCACGTGAAGACGCCGTGGCCGGATTCCGGGGCCTCGTACGCGATCTCGCCCCTCGATCTCGACGCCTGCGCGGCCTACGGACTGCCCCTGAAAGCGTGATCCTCGCGTGACACTGCCGGCCGCGTGGGACTTCAGGCGCCTGATCGAATTAGGTCCTGGATATGCTCGACAACCTGGCCAAAGACGGAGAGCTTCAACCGGGCGATCTTCCTGACAAGGATCGACTGCTCAAGTGACGCTATCGTGTCCGTCTTGATCTTGCTCCTGTGTCTCAGCGTGCCAGGCTACTCGACATGGGTCACGTCCACAACCACCGAGGTAACATTTCAGCCAAGTGCCACAATCGCCGGGCTTTGGACATCACGCCCTTTGCGGGATTACGCTTCAACCAACGGAAGCGCAATCCCGAAGCCCAACGGGCTTCTGTCTTCTAGCCCAGGGTTGCGGACGCAGGC
>JAJRTI010000013.1 GCA_024278415.1 Planctomycetota bacterium
AGGTAAACGCTATACTTGCCCGGCTCCAGCGGCCCGACGCGCACGTGCAGCGGAACGCAGCCCGCGTCGGGCGATGCGCGATCCGCACGAACGCTGTCCGATTTCAACACGGTGCCGCGTGAAAAGAAGAACCGCCGATTCGCCTCCCCCGACAGCCGGCGCAGCGACCACTTGCCGTCGCCGTCCGCGTCGGTTTCGGCGAACGCATCGCGATTGAGGACGTACCGTTCGATCTCGAACAGCCGTCCCGTGCGCTGGAGATTGGGGCGCGGCAGGAACGCGCCGGTGGCGAAGCTCGAAAGTGGCGGCGTCTGCAATCGGAACTCGACTTCGTCGATGTACGTGTCGCCGCCGCCCCGGCCCTGAATCTGAAGCACGAGCGGTGAGCGAACCCCGCGGGGCACAAGCCAAGTGCGAGTCACGGTTGTGTAGCGGCGATAAAGCTGGGGCGAAAACTCGCCCACGCCGGGGATGACGAAGGTCAGGTATTCGCACAGCGTGCCTTTTCGGACGCGGGCGCGCACGGCCACTTGTTGCCCCGGCTGGATGGCCAAGGCGACCTTCGGGCTCAAGGTGTAGGGCTCTCCGCTGCCGTTGTGGATGTGCAGCGCGGACCCGCGGGCGCGGCCGTCGTCCCGAACCATGTCCGCTTTTGCGTCCGCGCCCGCGGGCCGTTGGAGATACCACCGAGTCGCCAGCGTTTTGGAATCCCCGTCTGCGAAATCGTCCCGGAAGCGAGGCTCCCTGGCCACGCGGGCCACTTCGCGAGGACTCTTGCCAATGGGGATCGCCCGTTCATCGACGAAGAATGCGAGGGCATCCACGTAAGCAAAGTTGAGGTTGCCGTCCGCGGCTCGCAGTTCGAGCGTGTGCGTACCGCTCGCGAGAGCTACCGTCCCCAGCGCGTGCCAAACCAGCCGGGGCCGGCCGGCTCCCCCCCGAGAAGCGCCCACCGGCTGGCCGTCGATGAACACGGCGACACGACGCCCATCGAGTGCGAACGCCCGCACCCACACGCTCCACCGCCCCGCAGTTTCGATGCGCAGAGGTTGGTAAACGAGCCGCGTCTTGGGCGCGATGCGAACGAACGCGCCCGCGGATGCCTCGGCCTTTGCCATGAAGCCGTAGTCGCTCGTTTGCGAGTCGATGGGCAGCGCCGTCCCCGCGCATCGGGCGAACTCCTCCGCTTCGACCCAAAGGACGCCGGCCCCACCGGCGTGAACGTCTTGGCCGAGGGCCCACGCGAAAAGGAGAGCCGAAAGGCTAGGCATGATTCTGGTTTTCAAGAGCCAGCTCCGGAGAAACGAGAGTCGGGCCAAGCCTCCCTGCTTGGCCCCGCGGCGTCGCAGCGGCCACGCTGCGACAAGCAGGGATGCTCGTGCGTGTTTTTAGGCGTGCACTTGGACAAGAAGGCGTAGCCGCATGCGCCAGCATCAGGTCCGCCGCGGTCTGCGCGAACGCGCACGCCGCGGTCGCGGCGACAATGAGCAAAACGAGCGGAGGTTGGGTCATGACGTTGGTATCGGAATGAAAAGGGACCGGCCGCGAGCATCAAACGAGCGTGACCCGATAACGAACCAGCAGGTTCGAAGTTCGATGCTGACAGTTCACCGTTCCACGCTCGCGAAGTCAAGCTTCACGGCCGGCGGGTTGGATCCGCAACCAATGAAGCAACGCCGCTATCGCCGGGAAGTGGAAAACTTAGTGTCGAGTCACGTGTGAAATGCCGCACCAGCCTGCAAGGCGATCTTCACAAGGCGGGCTTCGCCCGCAACCCGGGAGCGGAACGCCTTCGCGTTCCGACGGACGGCGAAGGCCGTCCGCTCCGGGCAAGCAACTTCTTGTTTTTCATGACAGTTCTGGATGGATAAGGCACTAACAAGGCGGGCTTTGTCCACAACCGAGACGAAACGCGCGGCGCGCCTTTTTGGAGTGCGCCGGCAGAGTCCCGCATGTGCGGGACGGCGACGGCGCTTTGGCTTCCGAGCGTCGCTGGTGTGCGAGGTCACGTTGGCGTGCGTGAGCCAAAGCGGGGTCGCCGCTTCGCTCTGCCCCCGCACTCCATAGGGCTTCGCCGCGGCCCGTACACCGCAAGTCGAATGTCCGTCACACCTCGTCTCGATCGCCCCCTGTGCAGAGAGCCGACGCAACTTCTTGTTTTTCATACCAGTTCCGGATGGCTAAGGCACTAAAGAGTGCCAACGTTCGGCAACGGCTGCGCACAAGGTGCCACCCCCAAAGTCGGCAGGCCCTCTGGCCTCTCCAGAAGCCCAAAGGGCTTCTGTTCTTACAGCCCAGGGTTGCGGACGCAGGCCGCAACCCTGGGGGAGCGTTGTGGCCGAACCCCGAATGGGGTTGTGTCGGCTCGGCCCTTTTGACCGCGCGATCAGAAAAGGACACAACTCCGTTCGGGGTTGTGGGGTGCGTGCGGGCCGATGACCCAGGGTTGCGAGCTTCGCTCGCGAACCCTGGGCTGTAAGACGGAATCCCTTCAGGATTCCGAGAAACGGACAGAACTCAAGAGCGACATCACAGACGTGGCACGACACTAAAGCGATGGAGCAGCGCGGTTTTCCGCAGAAGGGGAAAAACGCAGATAGGCGCAGATACCCACAGATCACGCAGATGGAGCCTGTGGTCATCTCCTCCGATCTGCGCGACCTGCGGGCATCCGCGGTCCCCGCTCGACGAAAGGCCGAGCACCATGATTCCTCACCCGAAACTTCAATGGCAATGACCGAGAGGCGAGGGGCGTAAAACCCACCAGGCAGTCCCGCGAGAAGTTCCGCTCTGCAAGAGCCCATCCCGACACTGAACGTCTGAACTCACTGGTTGTTACGGAGCGCAGCGCAGCAACAAGCCAGCGCAGTGATTTGTTATGTGGTAACACTTCAGCCAAGTACAACAGCCAGGTACCGGAATGCTGTCAAAGCTTCCGTGCAATGCCGCGTGTTGGGGTATCTGAATCCCAACGGGATTCCGGATATCAGCCCAGGGTTCGCGAGCGAAGCTCGCAACCCTGGGTTTTGAGGCGCACAGCTTCGCTCCCCCCCCATCCGCCCGC
>JAJRTI010000330.1 GCA_024278415.1 Planctomycetota bacterium
GGCATGGCCGCGCCGGTTGGCCACATGGGCAACCTGACGCGGGAGCAAGCCGGCTTCGGCCAATGGATCGACACCAAGCGCGGCCTAATCTTCAAGGATCCCGAGGCGAGCTATGGCGATCGGAGAGCCCAAGTGCTGTCGCGCGCGGCGAGCGACAACGAGGCCCTCGGGCCGCCGTCTGCGTGCGTCGGCGAAGATGCGGCAGATGCCGGCGAGGTCGAGGCCGAAGGCGACAAGACTGACACGGACATCGTCTCTCCAACAACTGAGGTCGCGCTCAACGCGCTAGAGCCCGAACCGAGCGGGCCTGTCGCAGAAGGGGGAGACGAAGCCCCGAGCGACGAGTCTGTTGGGGACGCGGGCGAAGTTGGCCCGGCCCCCGAACCGGACGCGGCGGTGGACGTGGCGCCGGAACCGGTTCGCCACCAGATCCCCCTGTTTGTGCTGGGCGGCGGCCACACCCTGGCCGTGGATGAGTCCGGCCGGCCGGTGGAGCCCCGCGCGACCACGCTGTCCATTCCCGGCCTCGGGCCGGGCACGTTCGCCTGTCGGCTCGCAGACGGCAGCATGACGTCCAATCGTGACCGACGCTACAAGCTCGGCGACATCATCGTGTTCTCCATGGAGCGTGAGGCGGCCGACGGGTCCTTCGCGCTCGTGGCCACGAAGGAGTCCGTGCGGTTCCGCCAAGTCTTCTACGGGCCCAAGGGCACGGTGATGCTCCGCGCGCTCAACCCGAACGCGCCCGCGACCTGGGTGCATAGCGACGAGGTCGTGGCCGTATGGCCGAGCGTGGCGCACGTGCAATTAACGTAGGCTGGCCGCGTCCGCTCTGCCATCAACCATCAACCATTTCCCCGCGGCCCACTGCCGCAACAGGAGCAATACCATGCGTATGGGATGCGTGCTGACTGTATCCGAATCCAAGCGGCTAATCGCCAAGGGCGTGGCCGCAATGCCGGCCGTGAAGACCGCGCTCGAAGACGGCGTTGTTGTGATAAGCAAAGGCACGACGAACGCGTACATCGTCGAGGAGATCCTCGGACAGCCCATCGAGAAGACGAACTACTGCACCGGCACGACTTGGCCGGAGAAGGCCGATCACAAGGGCAAAGTGTCGGGCGCGATCCCCGACGTGGTGCTCAAGCAAGGCGAGCCGGTCGAGGGCGCGAGCGCGATCGGGTACGCGGGCGAATTGCGCGAGGGCGACGTGTTTATCAAGGGCGCCAACGCGCTCAACTACGAGCTGGGCCAAGTCGGCATTCTCATTGGCCACCCCACTGGCGGCACCATCGGCGCCGCCATCGGCTGCATCACCGCGCGGCGCGCGCGGCTCATCACGCCCGTGGGCTTGGAGAAGAACATCGGCATCGACCTCGACTCCGCAGCCGCGGTTCTCAACGAGCCCGGCGAACGCCGCGGCTCGGAGCCGACTCTGTGGCGGGTGGATGGCGAGATCGTGACCGAGATTGAGGCGCTGGGCCTGCTCACGGGCGTGGACGCGGTTCCCGTCGGCGCTGGAGGCATTGGCGGTGCGGAAGGCTCGATCCGCCTGTCGATCATGGGCACACCTGAGCAGATCGAGGCCACAGCCAGCTTGCTCGACTCCATCTACGGCGAGCCGGCGTTCGTGGAGTAGCTGGCCGTCTGGGCAATGGATGATTGACGGTTTCTCTGTGTGCTGTTGGACTGTATTTCCGCATTCCCTAAACTCGTACAGCCTCGGAGGCGCGATCCGCCGCTGGTACCACGCACGTCAGTGCGGTCCGATCTGGCGTCTGGGGATCCCGCAACTGCGGGACGATCCCGTCCCCCCTCCCAGGGGGACACCTGGATACACACAAAGCGGGCTTCGCCCGCAACCTAAGGCTTCTAGCTGACATGGATCAGAGGCAAGACGTGGCTCGTGGAGGGCAGGTTCGCTGTTCCGTATTGCGTATTGCGTATTCGGATCGCGATTCGAGATACGGAATACGCAATAAGCAATACCCTGCCAAGAGTGCGCGCACACCACGCAACTTCTTGTTTCTTGTCGCGGTTGCTGACCGCGAAGGCACTAATCCTTAACACGGTGGTTCCACGATCCAGCTCTGCTGGCAAGCGAGTGCAGTTTGTCATCGACTGCGCCACCCCCCTTCGGTTCCCTCCCCTTGAAGGGGGGATTGCAGCTTCCGCATCGCGTCCCCGGCGCCAGAGACGCTCTCACGAGCGTGCTACGAACGCGTGCTATTCCCACACGGGTTTACCGGAATGCTGCACTTAGGCCCTTACCGGCTTTCGAACGACAACACGTTGTCGATGCGCTCCGTTGTGGAGTGCGCCGGTTCGACGGCGCTTTGGCGGGCAGCGCGTAGCGCTGCTTTGCATCCGCACACGCGCGAGCCGTTCGCCAGCGACAGGCGAAAAGCTAAAGCGGCGTTCCCGCACATGCGGGACCGCACTCTCCAAAAAGACGCACCGCGCGTTCCGTTTCGGTTGCGGGCGTAGCCCGCCTTGTACGTCCGGTGTGTCCTCGATATCCCTGATCCATGCACACACGTTACCCCCTTTCCGCGCCGGCCGACTATGGCCGCGATCTACTGGACCGGTTCGGCCTCCCGACGGAAGCGCCGCAGGATCTGAGCGCACCCGTATTCGATGGCCTGGCCGACGTGGCGCGCACTGCGCACGGGCCGTTTGCCTTGAGCGGCAGGCGACTCAACGTGGGCTGCACCGACGACGCCTGGCGACAGCAGAGCATTGACATTCAGCGCGAGTACCTTCGCGCGTGTGAGGCCCTGCCAAGCGTGCGCAGGGTCGTGTTCCATCTCGCCCCACGGCTGTGGTTTAGCAAGGGGCAGATCGAGCAAGAGGGCGACTACGACCGGCTCGTCAGCGCAATCCAATCGCAGGCCGACTTCGCGGCTCAGCGCGGGCTTGGAATCGTGCTCGAGAACAACCGCATTTACTATCCGCATCAAATGGCCGACGCGCCGGCCATGAGCGAAGGGCTGTCCGAAAACCAGTACTTCGGGGCGCGGCCGGAGGAGTGGCTCATGATCGTGCGCGATGTGGCCCGGCCCAACTGCTTCGGTTGCCTCGACACGAGCCACGCGTGCACTGCCGCGCACGCGTACCCCGAGGCCGAGCGTGACGCGGTGATGATGCAGTTCCTCGCGCAGCCACAACTCATCGGCCACGTACATTGGAACGGGAACACACTCCACGACCCTGCCGGCCGAGACGACCGCCACCTTGCGATCGACGACGCTGACTTTGACCCCGCGCTCCAGCGCGCCATCGCCGGCCTCGACGCGACGCTGCACCTGGAGCACGTGTTCGGCCCGGAGGTGCTTGAACGGGAGGCCGCGTTCGTCGCGGCGCTATGAGCGGGAACCGGTGCGCGTCGCCAAGCCGCCGGGGCTTGGGCCGTTGGGGACGACATGCCCGCCATATTCCGAGAGAGATGCGGTGAGACCCCAGAACGGAACGCACTGACGTGCGTGCGACAAGCGGGGAGGCGTGCGCTCGTAGCACGCTCGTAAGAGCGTTCCCATCGGCTCAGGATGCACAAACGCGCGCTATGTTCCCTATGGGACAAAGTGTCGCGATTCACCTGACGAGTGACGGGTCTCTGCGAGTCCTCGCAGTTTCCCCAAGAGCACCCGGACCCGGCGGAGTTGGCCCTTCTCGAAGAGCGGCTGAAACGCCGGAGCGTTCTCAAGCGCGGCGAGGTCGTCGAAGCCGTTGACGACGGCCTGGAGGAGCATGCGTTCGGCCACCTCGACGCTGCCCGCGGTTGCGGCCGCGTGTGCGATGTTGATGTACGCATCCGGGTCGAGCGGATTGGCGCGCAGCGCACGGCGCCAGTGCCGGAGCGCGGCGCCGGTCTGGCCGAGTTGCGCGCAGGCCAGGCCGAGCGTGTTGAGCGCGGCGCACTCGAAAGGGTGAGCCGCCACAAGCTGCTCGAGGTCGCGCTTGGCCTCGCCCGGCCGGCTGAGTTGGAGCAAGCACTGGCCGCGGAGGGTGCGGGCCTGAATATGGCTAGGGAGCGCCCGCAGGGCGGCTTCGGCCGCGGCAAGGGCGGGGGCGTACTTGGCGGCGTCGTATTGCTGCTGCGCGGCCGCGTACGCGCGGGCCGCAGCTCGTTGGGGCGAGGCCACGACGCGATTGGCAACGGCAAGCGCGATGATGAAAAGGGCTGCAAGCGCAGGCACAAGGACGATGGGCCTGGGAACAGGCAGCATGAAGGCCAAGCGCCTGCGGCGAGGCCGAACGCGGCCGGCCACCACGGCCAACGCCCAGAGCGCGGCCGCGGCAAGGCTGAGCGCCAGGCCAAGCTTGAACGCGCTGGGCTCGTATACCAGGCGCACCAAGTCCCCTTGAGGGCCGACGAGGCCGAGACGGCCGGCGCGGGGCATGAGCTTGGCGCCCAGGGCGCGCCATCCGCGCAGGGCGTTCAGGTTGACGACCGCTTGGCCTTCGAACCGCGTGAGCCAGATCGCAGTGGGCGTGAGCGTGTCGATGCGCGCGCCCACGGCCTCGCCGCGGTAGAGCGGGTTCGCCACCTCACGGCCAGCCGCGGTCACAAGCATCTTGGGCGTAGCCGCGACGGGGATGAGGATCGGCGCGGGCAGATCGAGGGTGCCCACGTTGCGGCGCAGGTTCTCGTACGCGGACCACTGCCGCGGCTGCTGCCGGCCATACGTGAGCCGCCAACCTTGCACCTGGTGGAACGCCGCGGCCGGCATGGCCGGTTGCACGGGGCTGCGGAAGACGAGATGGTTGAGGCGAGCAGAAGACCACAGCAGCGGGCCGATGCAGAGCGCCAGCGCGGCCGCGGCGATCCATCGCTTGCGCGGCATGATGGCGATGCGCGGCCACAACGCATCCCAGCCGGCCGCGGCCAGCATCACGAGGCCGATGAGCAGGAAGTAGTCGAAGTACTTCACCGCGGAGTCGATGGCCCGCAGGATCGGCAGGGACCGCAGGATGAGGAACAGGTCGAACGGCGCGTGGTGTGCGAGTACGATGAGCGCGGCCGTGGCCGCGAGCAACGCCCAGCGCCAACAAGCTCGGGGCCGGGCCACAAGCCCCAGGCCGGCAAGCGCAAGCGCACCCCAACCAAGGAACAATCGATGGCGCGGCGTGAGGAGCGACCGCGCGAGCGCGGTGGGGGTGTAGGCGAGGACGGCTTCCGGCGAGTACGCGTCCACGTGGTAGCTCTGCCGCGGGTGGTGCACGGAGCCGGTCGCACCGAGCAGGTCGAGCATGGGCAAGATCTTGTACGCACAGAGCGCGGCCACGACGCCGAGCAGGGAGGCCATGCGGAACGCAGGAGCCAGTCCCAATCGCACGCGGCTGCCGTTGCCGCGAATGCTGAAAAGCGCGGCCAGGCCGGCGGCCGCAATCGTCATGGTCGCCCATGCGAGTGCGCCGTCGATCATGGCCGCCGCGTGCAGCGCGATCGCCAGGGCCAACGGCCAGCCGCCGGCCAACACGCCCCAGACGATGGCCGGCGTGGCGGCGAGGCAGAGGACATTGGGGTTGCCGCTCGCAGTGACGGCCTGCTGCCAAGTCGCGGCGCCCAGGAGCATGGCGGCAAGCGCGGCCGCGGGCCGCGTGCAACGCCGCGTCTGGCGGGCGAGGCCGTATGCGCCCCCGGCGGCGACGATGCCCCAGAACACGGCGAGGAGCTTCATGCCGGCGCGTTCGCCGAAGAGGAGCGTGAGCGCAATGAGCGGCGAGAGGGCTGGGCTCTCCGGGTTGGCCCCCATGGGATAGCCGCCGCAGAAGTAGGGCGAGTGCAGCGGCGCCTGGCCCCATGCGAGCCAGCACTTGCGCGCGAAGAGGTGGTGCGACTCGAAGAGGAGCCAGTCGTCCTTGGCGTTGGTGTCGCCCGGCCGCAGGAGCCCCGGCAGGGAGGCCAAGATGGGCGGCAGCACGATGGCCGCGAGCACGAGCAGGCGTGGGGTGCGGTTCTTCACGCGAGTCCTTGCAGCAAGCTGGCCAGACAAGCCGTGCGGCAGCGGGTCATCGTTGGGAAGGGGCACACGGATTCAGAGCAGGCAAAGAGAATGCGAATTGTTTCGTCCTTCCGGGCGTCACGGCCTACTGCTTCACCGGCGCGCCGATGATGCGCCGGTAGATGCCCCTGGCGGCTGCGGCTACGATCGGTTGCGGCCGAAGGCCGCGTCAGGCGGCTTGGCGCTCGTCTTGAGTTGCAGCTCCACGCGCAGCTTATCCGGCAGGCGCAGGTGGGCGGGGCCGTCCGCGTCGCGCAGGGCTTCGTCGAGCGCAAGGGCTTTGCGGAAGTGCTTCGCGGCTTCGTCAGGCTGGTTCAGCCGCTCATAGATCTGCCCCAGCGCGGCGAGGTAGTGCGGCTGGTTGGGGTATAGCTCGACCGCGCGGCGCTCCGCGGCGAGCGCGTCTTGCAGGCGCGACGCTTTGCCATGGGCGCGGAGCGTGTAGAGTTCGGCGAGCCAATGCCAGTAGGCGGCCCACCGCGGCCGCACGGCGATGGCGCTGCGCATGAAGCGGATAGCCTCGTCGAGAGCGGCGTCGCGCATCCTCGGGTCTTGGCTCCCCTTCACGGCCTGGAGCACGAGTTCGCTCAGTTCGACTCGGGGCTTCGCGTTGTCAGGCGCGGCGATCTTCGCGGCTTGCAGGTACGCTTGGTAGGCGGGCCAGTCCCGGCGGGCAAGCGCGCGCTCCGCTTGCATGGACGCCCGCTCGCTGCGCGCATGACGGATGAGCGTCGGCCAGCACGCGACGCAGATGAGCAGCACCGCGGCGAGCGTTGCGGCGCGCCGGGGGGTGGTGTCCACGCGGTAGTCGCGCGTGCCGCGCTGCGCAAGCGCGAGGCCCATCGCGGCCCAGATCGAGAACGACAGGCCCTGCGTGTAGAGGTGGATGTCGACGAACGAGTGCGCCAATGCGCCAGCGGCGCCCAAGAACGCAGCCGCGCAGATGGCCTGCGACCGGCTCTGCCAGACCGCGGCCGCGACGACGATCCACGGTGGCAGCATGAGCATGACCAGCACCGGGTGGAGCGCGCCGGCGACCGCCGTTAGGAAACCGAAGCCGAGGAGCCCGGCCGCGGCGAGCGACGTCATGCCTGCCGGCTCATCGCGGCCCGGCTTGGCCGCGCGCCTGGGCCACGAATACCACAGCCACAGCGCCAGCAGCGCCGCGAACGCGGCGGCCCCCAACACGCCCGTCTCGCAGGCGATCTGGAGGTAGTCGTTGTGCGCGAAGCGCGTCTCCTCGCCGGTGGGGGTCTTGTAGTGGAAGAAATGCTCCGCGAAGTTGCCCGGCCCCACGCCGAGCCAAGGGTGGTCGCCGAGCATCTGCCACGCGCCTTGCCAGTAGCCCCAGCGCGCGGACGCCGACCAGGCATAGCGCTGGAGGCCTGGAAGCTTCAGCGCGCCCGTGAACGAGAACGCGGCCACGAGCACGGCGAACGCGGCCGCGGCCACGAGGCCAATGCGCATCACCTGGCGCCGGCCCCGGGCGAGCATCCACAAGAGCATGGCGCACGCAACGCCGGCGAACACGAGCCAGCCGGCCTTGGAAAACGTGAGGACGAGACACACGACGAGCGAGACTGCGGCCAACCCCAATAGGCTGCGCATCAGCCAGGCCGCGCGGCCCGAGGGCACGCTCGCCGCGGCCGCGCACGCCAGCGGGAAGGCTAGGATGAGGAAGCCAGCGAGTGTGTTGGGCAAGTCGAACACGCTGAACGCGCGGCGGTCGTGGAAGCGGCCGCGCACGTTCGTCGCGAAGGCGGCCGACCGGCCGGGCATGGGCTGGTCTTGCGCGAGTTTCTCGGTCTTGTCCATGCCCACGAAGTACTGGTCGATGCCGAACCCCGCGACAACGGCCGCAGTCGCCACGAGCGCGGCCGCGAGCCATTTGGCGGCCGCGGGCCGCGACGCGAGAGCCGCGGCCATGACGAACACGAGGAGGCACGTCGTGAAGTGCACGAACGTCCCCCATGCCGCGTACCGGTTCGACGCACGGAACACGCACACAAACGCCACAAGCACGAACAGCCCCGCAGGCACCAGAAGCGGCAATCGTGGGGCGCGCAGCCGGCCGCGGCCCAAACCGAGAGCAACCCACGCGCCGGCGAGCAGCACGACCGCTGCTTCGCAAAGAACGCCAGCCGGCGCAGCGAGGGCCATGCCGGAGAACGTGCGCGCGAGCAGAATGGTCCCGAGGCCCGCGAGAATCACCCAGTCGGCCGTGTGGTCAGAGTGTTGTGGCGTCGCGGTTGACATGGGGGAAAGGATGGAAGGGGGCTTCCGTCAGGCAAGACATGACACTACCGATGGGCCGCGCTGGCGGTCTTGCTCAGCACCTTGATGCGTTGCTCCGCGACCTTGCGTTGCCCGCGCGACAACTCGTTGCGCGGGAGGCGCTGCTGAGAGCTGAGGCGCAACGCGGCGCGGAATTGCTCGAGCGCTTCTCGCTTCTTGCCGATGCGGTCGAGCGCGGCCGCGGCTTGGAAACGGTAGATGGGTTTGCTGGGGTACAGCTCGACAGCCTTCAAGTAGTGCTGCGAAGCGGACCACATGGCTCGCGCCGCCTCGCGTCGGTACGGCGGGTATCGGCGAAGCGCTTGGGCCGTGGTCTCCATAATCGTGCCGAGCCGAGCCCGGCACGTGGCGCTGTAAGGGCGCAGGCGGATCGCGGTCTGTGCGGCGTCGGCGGCCATGCGCAGGGTCTCCAGCTTCTTGGGCAGCGCTTTCTGCTGCTGAGCGACACGCCACAAGTTCCAGGACAATTGCACCGCGGCCTTCACGTCCCATGGGTTGGCCTGCCGCGCCTCGAACCACGCGGCCGCGGCTTCGCGGTGGCGGCCTTGGCTCTCCCAATCAGCCGCCACCTCGCGCTGGAGCCGCGCACGAGACACGCGTGGCATGACGAAGAATGCAAGCGTGAACACGGCCGCCAAAAGCAGGGCGCAGCAAGCGACGCCTGTCCATGCCGGCAGGCGGACCCGCGCCTTGCCGTTGCTGCGCGACAGCCCCATCGCCGCGGCGATTGCGGCTGCGGTCCACGCGGTCTGGGTGAGGCCGGGCGCGTAGAGGTCGATGTCGATGAAGCCGTGGAGCAGGAAACAGATGATCCCCAGCACCAGCCCGCGCTGGAGGCCGCGGCCGGCGCACAGATTGGAGGCCGCGAGGGGCACATAGCAGAGCAGCCAAGTCCCGGCGAGCGCGAGGGGAAAGCTATACCCCAGCAGCGGCCAACCCTTCCGTGGGGTTGCGAATTGATGGAATAGGAAGCCCTCCATCAGGAGCGCGATGGGGCCCATGAACGCACCGAGCAGCACGAGCACCTGCTCGCGCTCGCCGGGCTCGTGCAGGGCCTCCGGCGTGTCCGCGTCCGCGGCCGGCAGGCGCCGGAAGTACATGACCCAGAACGCCGCGAACGCGGCCAGCCCGAACACGCCCATCTCGCACCAAATCTGGATGTAGTTGTTGTGTGCGCGCACGGACTCGTCGTCTTGGGGGCGGATATGCTGCGCGTAGTGGTCGCCGAAGCCGTCGAGGCCGACGCCGAGCCAGGGATGGTCGGCGATGATCTTGGCGCCGCCGCGCCAGTAGTCCAGGCGCACGCGAAACGAGCCGAGGTACTCGCCCCACTCAGGCAGCTTGCCGCGCCATTGGAGCACGCCGAGCAGCACGACCGCGCACAGGGCGAGGCCTGCGGCGCCGCGCCAACGGCGCAGGAGCCAGCGCCGGCCCCTAAACACGATCCACAGGCCCGCGCCGGCCATGAGGCAGAGCCACGCGCCCTTGGATCGCGTCTGGGCCAGGCTCACCGCCATGAGCCCGGCCATCACAAGGCCCGCGGCGATGCCCGGCCACGCGCTCCGGCTGCGGCGCCGCGGCCACAGGTCGACCACGAAGCCCACCACGGCCGGAAGGAGCAGGATGAGATAGCCTGCGAAGGTGTTGGGGAGCACGAAGGTGGCCATGGCCCGGCGCATCATGAGCCGGCCTTCGTAGTCCACGATCCCGTCTGGCGGCACGGCCATGCCTGTCAGCCGGCGGAAGTGGTTCGCAATGGCGTACGGATCGTTGTTGTAGAGCTTCTTGACCGCGGTGAAGTCGCGCAGGATGCGCGGCAACTCGACGTAGTACTGGTAGATCGCGTACGCGGCCAGGATCGCGCCGGTCGCGGCCATGGCCGCGAAGAGCACGCGCCACGCTCCGTCGCGGCGCGTGGCGTGCTGCACGAGGCAGAAGAGCACGAGGTACGCGATCCAGTTGGCCGCGACATCGAACGCGGAGAGCTTGTGCGACGCGATGCACAGGGAGACCACGCACAGAGCCGCGAAGGCCAGCGCCGGCCATTCGGTGTGCGTGCGCAGGAAGCCGGTCTGTTTCAGGAGCGCCGCGCGCAGCACGTAAAGCGTGGCCGCGACCAAGATGAGCAGCGCACAGAGCAGGTTGCTTTCGAGGCCCTCCATGATCCCCGACCTGAGCGGCCGCAGTACGGTCACCAACATTACGAAGAGCGTGGCCGCGATGCCCAGCGCGTGGGCGAGCACGTTGTCCCGTGGCGTGTCCAACGAGGCGTTTCCTCCGAGCGGTGAATCTGCGGTAGACGCATGCGCCAGGATGAGAGATCTGCCTGATCAGTCAGATCAGTCGGATCTGGAACATTCTATGGCCCTGACCCCTCATTCTCTGTCTGGCCGTTCTGCCGCACGCGCTTGCCCGTCTGTTCCAAGACGACCAGCAGCATCAGCACGCCTAACGCTTGCACAAGCGCCACGATCGACCCGATGGTGTCGGACTTGTAGAGCCACGTTGCGGACAGGCCGATGGACGCGGTGAGGAGATAGATCGTCCACACGGCTTGGCGCACGGACATGCCCAGGTTCACGAGCCGATGCGAGATGTGGTTCTTGTCGCCCACGAACGGCGACGCGCCCATGCGGAGGCGAATCACGACGACTGAGATCGTGGCGAAGAGCGGCACGGCCATGATGAGCAAAGGCGTGACCGCGGAGAAAAGGCGGTAGGGCGCGGCGGGGATCGTGAATAGAACCGTGAGCACGGCCATCATGTACCCGAGGAAAAGCGCGCCCGTGTCGCCCATGAAGATGGACGCGGGGTTGAAGTTGAAGACCAGGAAGCCGCCGAGCGCGCCAATGAACGTGAGCAGCAGGCTCGCGACGAAGTAC
>JAJRTI010000014.1 GCA_024278415.1 Planctomycetota bacterium
CAAGCGCTTGCTCGTCGCTGTGTTGCTGCTCGCCGCGTTGGCCGCGCCCGTCGCCGCCAAGGAGGTCACGCTTGAACTCGTCGTTGTGCCGCTGCCGGACGCGATCAGGCTATTCTCCGAGGCGTCGGGCTGCCAACTCAACGCCCAACTGCACGGCAAATGGAACGAGAAGATGGTCGACCTCACGTTCGACCGCACGCCGTTCTGGCAAGCGCTGGACCAACTCTGTGATGCTGGCGGCCTCACGTACTCGTCGTGGACTGGCGGGTCTATTCGTCTTTATCCCGGCAAGCGTTACCGCGGCCCGGTCGTCTACAGCGGCCCCTGCCGGTTCGAGGTCACCAGCGCGAGCCGCAGCCTCTCTTACGGCTCTCCGCAAGGCCCGCAAGCGCGGCTTTCCATGTCGATGCGTGTCATGTGGGAGCCCGATTGGCCCGTTATGGGCGTGGAGTACGATGCGCGGCTCACGGCCGCGGTGAAGGATGACGGCGCGTCGCTGTTGCCGGAGCAGAAGGCGAATCCCAATCAGCGCCGGCAGTTCGGCGGCGCCTTTGGCCGCTGCGAGCGGAGCATGAGTGTGCAACTCAAGACACCCGACCAGGCCGGAGGCGTGTTGAAGACGTTTGAGGGCAGTGTGCGCTTCGCGGTCGCGACCCGGCAAGAACAAGGCGTGTTCGAGAACGTCCTGCAGGCCGATGGCAAAGAGATCGTGGCGGGAGAACTGAAGGCCACCATGGGCACGGCCCGCGTCATGGGGAAGACGTGCGTCATCCGAGTCCGGACCGAATACCCAGAGAAGCCGCGTCGGAACATCTACTTGAACCAACGGGTCCGGTTTACATTGCTCGACAGAGATGGCAACAAGCTCCACGCCTATACGACAAGTGCCAGCGGCTCCCGCGGCCGCCTGGACCACACCTTGCGGTTCCGTGTGAAGGAAGCCCAACCGGCAAAGCTCCTGTTCAAGTGGCCGGCCGAGTACGAGGAGCAGAACGTGCCGTTCAAGTTCGAAAACCTGCCGCTGCCGTGAGAAGGGGCCGCGGCGCTGCGATTGCGGTGCAGATGCACGGCGAGCGGTCATTCTGCACAGGGCTTTCAAGTCACTCGCGGCGGACGGCCACGTCCGCCGCTGCGGCCGTCGAGCCCTCGTTGCGCTGGACGTGGCCGTCCAGCGCGAGTGACTTGTCGTTGCAGGGCGGCAAAGCTGCCTGAAAAGCTGAAGTGTTGCGGCAACTTGATCTGCCTGATCGCCGACGAGAAGGGCCTGGCCATGGCTGGGCCGTGAACGCAGCGCTCACGGCTGGGGGCCAAGCGCTTCGATGAGCCGGCCAGCAGTGTTCCGCAGTTCCCACACCACCCGATGCGACTGCGTGAAGTTCGGCTTCTTCTCCCACCCATTGTCCGGGCCGCGGGGCAAGACGCGGGGGTACAGGATCACCTTGTCGGCCGCGGTTTCCAGGAACGCCGCGGCATCCTTCGCGGCCGCGCTTTGCCGCTTGGCTTCCGGCAGCGCCGCGAGCCGCTTCGCCAAGAGCGCGAGGTATTCGTAGTCCTCCGCTCCCTCGCGCATGATCTCCCAGCGCACGGACTTGAGGATGCCGTTGCCCATGGGATCGGGATACCACCAGAGCCCAAGGCCCCACGCCTTGAGGCCGGTGTTGGCGTAGATCGCGTACGGCTCGTCCCACGCGCGGCGCCAGCGGCCCATGGTGGCGTACGTGAGCCAGCCAACGGCCTTCGTCTTCCACGCGATCCAGCCTTGGAGCCGCGGGTTGACCATGGGCATGTCGATGAGGTGGAGCCAGTTCTTGTAGAACATCAGCTCCTCGCCCTTGGCCTGCCGCTTGCGCACGATGGGCTCGTCGTACTGCTGCGGACACCAGGCGTCGATCGTGCCCAGGAGCCCCTCCCGCGGGTAGGTCGTGCAGAAGAGCTTCACCTCTGGCGCGGCCGACTTGACCATCTCGCCGAACGCGCGGACCGCGTGGAAGTCGGCCGGCGTGTGCGGCTCGTCCATGGTGGCCATGTAGACTCGGCCGAGCCAGCCCTTGCGCTCGAAGTGGTCGCGCATCGTCTTCACGTACCCGCCGAAGACCTTGCGGATCTGCGGGGTGAGTTGCTGCTGCTCGTCGAAAAACGCCGTGCCGTACCAGCGTTGCTTCCACGTGGCCGGCGTGTGCCAAAGGAAGTACACGTTCGTATACCACGCGCCGCCCGCGCGCGGGAAGAAGAAGTGCTTGAGGCCCAGCTCCTTCATGCAGTACTCGACCATCTCGTCGTACTCGGCCGTGTCCACCTCCATGGTGCCGTCCTTGGTGCGGCGCAGTTTGGGCTGGGGCAGGATCGGGTCGGGCGTCTGCCGGTGCTCGGCCATGTCGCGGTAGAGCGCCTTCAAGAACGCCTTGTCGATGTTGCGGCCATAGTACTGCGGGCTCCAGCACGTGGTGTTCTTGAGCGTGGGCGACTTGGGCAACGCGAAGTCGAAGACGTTCACGTTCAGCGGGATGGCGACGTCCGGCGCGCTGCGCATGCGAAGGCGGATGCTGCCGCGGTGCGCGCCGGGCGCGGCGTCGTAGGGCACGCGCAGCGTGAACCAGAACTGCGTGTTCTCGCCAATGGGCGCTTCGGAGATCTTTTCGGGGATGAGCCGGTCGGGGAAGTAGCCGGTCTTGCCCGTGCCGCCAAAGGGGATGGGCGCGTCCTTGAAGCGGTCGCGTGAGTCGGGGAATACGCTCGCGCCGCTGGGCACGTCGACGTGCACGTAGCCCACGCGCAG
>JAJRTI010000331.1 GCA_024278415.1 Planctomycetota bacterium
CGACAACCGAACACCGACAACCTCCCCCCACTGCCATCTGCATTCCATTCAACACATTGCCAGGAGTGCCCCCATGCATACGAAGAAACTCCTCGCGGCTCGGTCGGGCTTCACGCTGATCGAGATCATGCTCGTGGTGATCATCATCACGATTCTCGCCAGCTTGGTCGTGCCGCGGTTTGCCGGCCAGTCGCAGAAAGCGCGCGTGGCCGCGGCCCAGGCCCAGATCAGCAGCCTGGGCGTCGCGCTCGACATGTACGAGCTGCACAACGGCAGTTACCCCTCAACCGAGCAGGGCCTCGAAGCCCTACGCGTGGCGCCTTCGAGCGATCCCGCACCGGCCGACTGGCAGGGGCCGTACATGAAGAAGGACATCCCGCTCGACCCCTGGAAGCATCCCTACGTGTATGTCAGCCCCGGCGAGCACAATCCCGAAACGTATGACCTCTACTCCCGCGGCCCCGACGGCCAAGACGGGGGCGGGGACGACGTGACGAACTGGGAACAGTGAGGCCGAGCAGGCCACCAAGACACGAAGACACCGAGTCGCACGAAGGAAGACGGATTCCCCACGTGATTCTGCTTTGTGTGGCTTTGTGCCTTGGTGTCTTTGTGGCGTCTGAGCCCGTGATTGCTCCACATGAAATAGCGAGATACCTCTTTGCGCCTTAGCGCCTTTGCGTGAGACCCACGTTGCGCCTCCCAGCACACAACCGCGGCTTCACCATGTTCGAGATCATGCTCGTGCTGGTGATCATGGCGATCATCGCGGCCGGCGTGGCGCCCGCGCTCTCGCGGGCCATGCCGGCGCTTGCGGTGCGCAGTGCGGCGCGCATGATCTTCGCATCCGCGCAGCGTGCGCGGTCGGAGGCCGTGGTCCGGGCCGTGCCGTTCAAGCTCGTGCTCGACCTCACCGAGCGCACCCTGCGCATCACCGCGGAAACGGACCCCCTGTCCAAGCCGGGAGAGTTCGTCGAGTTGCCCGAGCCCTGGGCCAAGCGTGTCAAGCTTCCGCCTCAAGCCCAGATCGAGGAGGTCGCGACCACCGGCGAAGATGGCGAATCGGAGACGGTCATGTCCGGCGAGTGCGAGTTGGCGTTCAACCCGGACGGCACCGCGGCTGACGCGCAGATCAAGGTCGCATCCAGCCGCAGCGCCCCCCAGTGGATCCTCGTGCACGGCATCACAGGCCGCGTCGAGATCACCGACCAGGAACCAGAATGAAAACACACGCTGGCTTCACATTGCTCGAAGTGATGCTCGCGGTGTCCATCCTCGCCACCGCGCTCGTGCTCACGCTCGATGGTTTCTCCACGAGCATGCGCGCGGCGAAGTTGTCAGAGCGCTACACCGTCGCCAACATGCTCTTGCAGCGCAAGATCGCCGACCTGGAACTGCTCGACGCGATCGAGACAGGCGAGGAGGATGGCGACTTCGCTGACGAAGACGGCAACGACGACTACCCTGGCTACCGATGGACGACCGAGGTCGTCGAGTCGGAAGACATCGACGGCCTGCTGGAAGCCACGGTGAAAATCACGTGGCAGGATCGAGGCCACGAGCGGTCCGCCAAGGTCGTGCGCCTTTTTGCCAAGCCCTCCAATGAGGAGCAGTGACGTGGCGCGGCGCGCACAAGCCGGCTTCACACTGCTCGAGTTGCTGCTCGCGCTGTCGATCTTCGCGGTCGTCGCGGCCGGCATCTACGGCACGATCCGCGCCGGCGTGGACGCCCAGCGCTCCGGCGAAGAGATGACGCGCGTCCTCCAGATCGGCCGCGTCGCTCTCGACCGCATCGTGCGCGCGGTGCGCGGCGCCTACGTGAGCCAAGGCGCGCTCGCCGGCGAGTTCATCGGCGAAGACCTCCAGCAAGACGAGTCCGATACCGACCTGCTGATCTTCGTGGCCGCAACGTACACGCCGAAGGAAGACGAAGCCGGCGAGTGCGACTTGGTCCGAATTGAGATCAAACTCGACCTCGACACGCAGACCGAAGAGACGGGCCTGGTCATGTCGACGCTGCCGGCCGTGCTCGACGAGATCGACGAAGCGCCGGACGTGGTGGAACTCGCGCCAGAGGTGGTGTCGCTCAACTTTCGGTATTACGACGGAGAGCAGTGGCTCGACACCTGGGACTCGACCAACGACGTCCTGCTGCCCAAAGCCGTGGAGATCAAGCTGGCCGTGGCCCGCGATCCCGAGGACGACGACTCGTCCAACTGGCGCTACTTCAGCACGGTCGTCGCGCTGCCCATGGCGGGAGCGGTCACGCAAGACGACATCGCCGAGGCCCAAGCCGCGGCGGCGGAATAGGTTTTTGGTTGTTGGTGACTCGCGGCGGACGGCCTCGTCCGCCGCTGTGGGCAATGGACTGCCGCCCTCGGACTCGGTCGGACTGGACGTAGCCGTCCAGTTCAAGCCGTTGCGCCATGTTGCGCTGGACGTGGCCGCCCAGCGCGAGTGACCCCCAACACCCAATGGTGCGAACTTA
Organism: Planctomycetota bacterium; assembly: GCA_024278415.1. The sequence goes on from JAJRTI010000331.1 coordinate 2,489, forward strand.
AGCGTTGGATGGCCTTCGGAAGCCCCAACGGGGCGACAGGGTAAGCAACAGGCAACGGCGCCAAAGCCTCGTAGAGGCGACAGTGCCCCCAGGCGGCCGTTGACCCCCGCCGCCTGGCTATTGACTGCCGCGCCTACGGCGCTGGAGAACGCTAAGTCAGCGCCATGGCCCCCTAACACCGACAACCAACAACCGAAAACCTCCTCCCTCTCCCACGATGAACCCACGCACGCGCAACATGAGGCAAACCCGAGACCGCCGCCGCGGCATGGCGCTCATCTCCGTGCTGTGGATCACCGCGGTGCTCTCCGTGCTTGTGTTCACCTTCGCGCGCTCCATGACCACGCAGGTGCGCATCGCGGCGAATGGGCTCGATCAGACTGTGGCCCTCGAATTGGCCAAGTCCGGCATCGTGCGCGCCATCGTTGAGATCAACAACGACGATACCGACGACTGGGACGATGAAGAGGATTCGTGGTTTGGCGATGAGGACACGTTCAAGGAAGTCGCACTCGGCGCCGGCACATACACGCTCATACGCGACAACGCCGGCCTCGTGAAGCCTGACGCGGGCGACGAAATCGCGTTAGGCATCGCGGACGAAGGCGGCAAGCTCGACGTCAACAACGCCACCTTGGAAATGATCGCCGCGTTGCCCGTGCTCCGAGACCACGACCCCGAGCAGATCGCCAGCGCGATCATCGATTGGCGCGACGAAGATGATGAGCCCACACAAGACGGCGCGGAGTCGCTCCACTACCAAGCGCTCACGCCGCCCTACATGTGCAAGAACGCACCGTTCGAAACGCTTGAGGAACTCCTGCTCGTGCGAGGCATCACGCGCGAGATCCTCTACGGCGAAGACACGAACCGCAACGGCGTGCTCGACGCGAACGAGAACGATGGCGACGACTCCCCGCCCAGCGACGACAGCGACGGCGAACTCGACCGCGGGCTCATCGACTACGTGACCGTCTATTCGCCGAAGGCCGAGTCGAGTGATTCCAGTTCGCAGCAAACGCCCGCGGGCCAACCGGCATCGGCGCAACAATCGAACCTCCTGGTCAACGTGTACACCGCATCGAAAGACGTGCTCATGACGCTGCCCGGCATGGACGAGGGGCTCGCGACGAAAATCGTCGAGTCACGCGGCGCCACGAGCGCGGACAAGTCGAACACGGAGTGGGTCTCCGAACTCGTCGGGTCCGACGTGTATTCCCAGATCCAGCGCTACCTCACCACCAAGTCCGACGTGTTCGTGGTGGACTCCGTGGGCCGCGTGTCGGGCAAGCCGGTGTTCAGGCGCATTCGAGCGGTCATTGACCGGCGCAACGGCTCGGCCCGCGTCATCTATTGGCGCGACATTACGTCGCTCGGCCCGCCCTTCAGATTCGAAGAAGACGACAGTGCCAGAAGCAACTGACAGTGCTGGCTTGCCAGCGAACGGCCTTGGCCAGTCCAAGAGGCCCCGCCGCGCGCTGCGGCGCGTGCTCGGGCTGGACGTGGGCCCCGACGTGGTCTACGCGGCCGCGCTGCGGCGAGTGGCCCGCGGTGTGGCCGTGGACAAGACCTTGGCGCTCCCGGCGCCGGACGAGGCGAGCGACGACGCGTTCGGCCAGTGGCTCGGCGAGCAACTGCGCCCGGCCGGGCTCGCGAACTGGCCGTGCGTCGTGGTGTTGCCGCGGCGCACGGCTGTAATGAAGACGCTCACGCTGCCCCCCGGCAACGCGGCGGACCGGCAGCGCATGGCCATGTTCCAAGCCGAGAAGATGCTGCCGTTCCCGGTGGATTCCGCGTGTGTGGACTTCGCTCCCGTGCACGGCAGTGGCGACGAGATGGTGCTCTGCGCGGCCAAGACCGAGGACGTCGCGCGTTGGATCCGCATTGCCGAGCGCGCGGGGTTGAACGTGGTCGGGGTGAAAATGAACCCCTTGCCCTACGCCCGCGCCGCAGCCGAGGCGTTCCCGGCCGAAGATGGCGCGCCGGTCGCGGTCGCCTACCTGGGCGGCCGGGAAGCCGAGATTGCAATCGTCGCCAACGGCGCGGTGGTGCAGGACCGCGGTGTGGCTCTGCCACCGGCCCAGGACGCCGGCGACGCCGCCTGGCGCGGCAAGTTCATGGGCGAACTGCGCCGGTCGCTGACCGCGTTCGCTGCGCATGGCCGGCCCGTCGAGCGCTTGCTCCTGTGTGGCGAAGGCCGGCGCACCGCGTCGGAGGCCTCGACGGTCGCATTCGAGTTGAACCTCGATGTGAGCGTGGTCGCGGCAGGCCGAGGCAGGCAACTCCTGCAAAGCCTCCCCCGGGACGAGGCCGCTGCTCTCCCGCCGGAGAGCGGCGCGGTGCGCGCGGCCGCGGCCGCGGCCGAGGCCATCGCCGCACCCGGGCACGCCATCGATCTCATGCGGAGCCGGTTCCAGACCGCGGTGGACCAGGAGCACGCGAAGCGCAAGCGCTCGCGGCTTGTCGCCGCGCTCATCGCGGTCGTGGTGCTCGGCCTCCCGTGGGCAGGGCTGTGGTATCGCAAGGGCCAGTTGGCCAGGCTGGAGGCCCAGGCCCAAGCGTTGCGGCCGCGGGCGACGAAGCTGGCCACCATGCAGCGCACGCTGCGGTTCTACGCGTCGTGGCGCGAGAAGCGGCCCGACTGGCTCGACGTGATCGGCGAGCTGAGTTCCGAATCGCTCATGCCCTACGGCATCTACATCGTCTCGCTGAACTTCAAAGAAGTCGAGGACCGCAAGCGCGGCAAGACCGAGTTCCAGATGCGCCTCAGCGGCCGCACCCAGGACGCCAAGCTCGTGCACGACGTGCTCATTCCGAAGCTGTGCGCGTCGCGATGGTTCGACAACGTGATGTTGGAGAACGTGGGCCCGCCGGCCGATGGCAAGGGCCGCGCGTTCAAGCTCCAAGCCTCCGTGGTGGGCTTCAAGTAGCCGCGCGTTTGTTGTGCGATCCGTGCGGGCCGCCTCCCTTTGTTGCTGGGACATGAGGTCGGCCCCGCCGACTCCAGCGACGCCTCCGCAGGGCATGCCCCTGCGGAGCCGCGATTGGAGGCCAGATGAACGCCTCCCAAGCCACTGCTCCTTCCCCTTGCCTTTCCGCTCGGCATGCCGAGCGGAAAGGCAAGGGGAAGGAGAGAATAGATCCGGGTGAGCCCCGTCTGGCTACCAATCGTGGCTCCGCACGGACATGCCGAGCGGAGGCCCGGGCAAAACGCAAGCAAGTTCCAAAGGCCGAAACGCGGGCTTGTTGCGCCCTTGCCAGCGTAGCAACCTAGAGAGACACACACCATGCTCAACGCAAACAAGCGAGAGAAAACGCTCGCCATCCTCGCCGGCGCGGCGGTCGCCCTGCTGCTGCTGGACCGGGTGTGGCTTGGCCCGCTCCTGGCGGCTTGGCAAGAGACGAGCCAGGCGATCGCCACGACGAAGACGGAGCTGGAGCGCTCGCGCACGCTCATCGACAATGCCGACGCCATCCAGAAGCAATGGGCCAAGGCGGCTGAAGAGATCGCCCAAGCCCAGCGGAGCGCGTCGTTTCAGTCGTACCTCGACTCCCTCGAACGGTCGGCGGGCATCACGGAAAAGAACCGCAAGTCGCTGGCCGACTCGAAGGTCAAGGGCAAGAAGGTCGAGAACTACGCGCTGGCCTTGTCCGGCGATTTGGGGGGTGTCGTGAAGTTCTTCAACAAACTCGCGGACTCGCCGCGGCTGCTGCGCGTCACGCAACTGTCGATCCGGTCCAAGGAGAAGGTCTCGGCGTTGGACATCGACACGACGATTGCCGCGATGGCGCCAGGAGATCTGGCCGTGCAGGAGGAGGCCAAGCCATGACACGATGGATCGCACTCGCCTGCGCCGTGTTGGCGTCTGCGGCCGGAGCCGCGGATGCGAATCGCACCCGCATGGTTTTGAAGCGCAACGTGTTCAAGCAGAGCTTTCTCAAGCCGGCGCCTCTGCCCCAGCCCGGGTCGATTGCTCCGCGCCCGCGCGTGATCGTGTTCACCGGCGCCATCCGCATTGGCGACGACCGGGTGGCCATCTTCGAGGAGAAGACCGCGGGCCGCGTGCAGTTCCTTGCCGCGGGCGACGAGATCGAGAAGGCCCGCGTGGTGCGCATCGGCGAGGAGACCGTCGTCATCTCCGACGACGGTGTGGAAAGGACGCTTGAACTGGGCCAAACCCTCACCGGCGCGCCGGCGCCGGCGACTTCGGACACACCGGCGCAGGGGCCGCCGGCTCCGGGCCCCGCGGCCCCCGCGCCGGCCACAAGCCCCCCCGCGCCTGTCACGCCGCTGGCGGCGCGGCCGCTCCCTCCGTCCCTGAAGGAGCGCATCGAGGCCATGAAGCGGCGCCGGCAGCAAGAACAGCAGAAAGCCGCGAAGTAGCGGCCTGGCACGAGGAGACCCTGTCATGTTGAGACGTTCGCACCGATGGTTCGCTCTGGCCCTGCTGGCCCTGCCCTTCGCCGCTCATGCGGCAGAGGAGGCGCGCCCCGCGGCTGGGCAAGGGAAGAAGGAAGACGCCAAGCCGGCCGCGCCCGCGGCGCAGCCAGCCCAACCCGCCAAGCCGCCCGCGCCCAAGCCAGAGGGCAAGCCGGCGGATGCGCCAGCCCAACCGGCCGCGGAGCCTGCCGCGGAGAAGCCGGCCAAGCCCGTGGACGATGGACTCCCGCCCGGCATGATGCTGCTCAACTTCAAGAACGCCTCGCTCAAGAGCGTGCTCTCATACGTTGCTGAAAAGAGCGGCCTCGCGGTGAATTACGAATGCACGGTGGCCGGCGACCTGACGGTTGAGAGCCCCAAGCCCATGGACTTGGAGGCCGCGTTGGGCGTGCTCAACGCCGCGCTCGTGACCAAGCAGGCCGTCGCGGTGCGATCGGGCAAGATGATCAAGGTCGTGTCGCTGTCCAACGCGAAGAAGAGCAATCTGCCCATCTTCACCGGCAGCGACCCCGACGCGGTCGAGGAGGGCGAGCAGTTCATCACCCAGATCATTCCGCTCAAGATCGTGCAGGCCGACCAGATCGCCAAGGATCTGGCGAACATGGTGCCGGACCACGCGGAGCTGGCCACGAACAAGAACAGCAACACGTTGATCTACACCGCGTCCGCCACGGACGTGAAGCGGCTGCTGCGCATCCTCCACTCGCTCGATACGGAGATCTCGCAAGTCGCGAGCGTGAAGGTGTTTCGCCTCGCCAATGCGGACGCCAAGTCCGTGGAGGCGTCTATCAAGGCGCTCTTCGAGGAGGGGCCGGCCGGGCGGTCGAGGACCACCAGCCGCCGCGAGATGTTCATGCGCTATCGCATGGGCATGAGCCGGTCCAGCAGTTCATCGGGGGCCTCTGGAGGCAGCAGCGAAGCGTCGCAGGCCTACCGCTCGGTCAAGGTCAGCTCCGACGAGCGCACGAACTCCGTCGTCGTCGTGGCCGCGAAGGACAAGCTCGAACTGATTTCGCAACTCGTGGACGAACTCGACAAGGCGCCCACGGACGCGATTGGCACCATCAAGGTCTACGTGCTCCAGAACGCGGACGCAACGGCGCTCGCGCAGACGATCGAATCGCTTTTCGAGACGTCTGCCTCGTCGAGCAGATCGCGCAGAGGGTCGAGTATCCGCGACATGTTCATGCGCATGCGTTTTGGATCGAGCAGGCGGTCGCGCTCGTCGAGCAGCGACTCAGGAGGCCGGCGCGCTAAGGAATACGAAGAAGTGAAGGTGAGCGTCGACACGCGCACGAACTCGGTGATTGTCGTGGCGTCGGAGGAACGGCACGAGCAAATCGCCAAGCTCGTGAAGGAACTCGACTCGGACAGCATCGAGACCGAAAGCACGATGGTTTACAAGTGCAAGTTCGCGAACGCGGTGACCGTGGCGAACACGCTCAACGACATTTTCGCGGAGGCGAATCGGCGCAACCGCAGCGCGCGTAGGGCCACACGCGGCCTGGGCGCCACAACCAGCAGCGCGCAGCGCACCACGTCATCGTCCCGCCGACCCTCCTAGTCTTCCCGCCGGTAGCGCCCCCTCCAGCGACCAAGCCAACCCAGGAGACATAACCCATGAGACTCATCTGCACCCGATCGATGTTGGGCGTGCTAGCGTGTGCCCTCGCGCTGGCGGCCTTGCTGCCCAGCCCGGCCTTTGGGCAGTATTACCGTTCCAGCCGCTATGGCGGCCGGTCGTCCCGATCCGGCTCGTCGAGCACTGGGAACCCGGCGAGCCCGGTGGGGCAGGTGTACGCGGTCCCGGAGGAGGACAGCAACACGGTGCTCATCATCGGGCCGCCGCGGCACTTCGAGGCGATCCGGAAAATCCTCGAAGAGCTGGACACGCCCCCGGCCCAGGTGCTCATCCAGGCCATGTTCGTGGAAGTGCAGCTCACCGACGCGTTCGACTGGGAAACGTCGCTGTCCGTGTTTGATTCGCCTTCGTTTATCAAGGCGCTCGACCAGACCACAGGCCGCACGTTTGCCGACATCGCCACGGTCCAAGGCCGCATCCAGGGCGGCCTGGGTGAGGAATTCACGTTTCGAGTCATCAACGACCACTTCGAGGCCGCACTCAAGGCGCTCAAGACGATCACCAACGTGAACGTGATCTCGCGGCCGCAGGTGCTCGTGTCCGACAACCAGGAGGCCCAATTCTTCGTCGGCGAGAACACGCCCTTCGTCACGTTCAGCCGGCTCAGCAGCGAGGGGTCGAGCCAAGTCAATACGATTGAGTACCAAGACGTGGGCATCGTGCTTCAAGTCACCCCGCACATCAACCCGGACGGCGTGGTGACCATGGACGTGTATCCCGAGAGTTCGAGGCGGTCGGATTCGACTGTCCAGATTAGCGAGGGGCTGAGCGCGTCCGTCTTTCCCAAGAGAAGTGCCCAGACCATCGTGTCCATCCGAGACGGCCAAATGGTGATGATCGGCGGCTTGATCGAGGATAGCGAGGTCGAGACGGTGCGCAGGGTGCCCATCCTCGGATCGATCCCGATTCTGGGCTGGGCCTTCCGAGGGGTGAATCGGCA
>JAJRTI010000332.1 GCA_024278415.1 Planctomycetota bacterium
CGGGTGAGGCCGGACACGTTGAGGCACAGCAGCACCAGGCTCACCGCGAAGAGCGCCGCGGCCGCGCGCGTAGACAAACGGCCCGGGGCGGCGCAGGCCCACACCCACAAGAGCGCCGCGGGCACGCCTGCAAAGAGGAAGAAACAGACCGGGTTCCAACGCCACCAGAGCCAGTAGTTGAGATAGGTGAGCGCCTGCGCGTGCGCTCCCACAAAGGCCGCGCGGAACACGGCCATGGGCCTCACGCCCAGGCCGTATTGGCCCAGCAGCCAACCCGCGGCGAACGTGCCCGCGAGCGCAACGGCAGGCACAACCGGCCGCGCCCGACGGCCGCGGGGCCGCTCGCCCAAACGGCGGCACACGCCGGAAGCCACAGCGAGGAACAGCGCCGCGTGGAACACGACCGCAAGGGGAAGGAGAACCCACTGGAACAGATCGGATGGCTCAAACACGTTCCACATGAGTATCGCGCGCCTGATGCTCCCAAGCGAGGGCGGGCCGGAGTCGAGCAGGTAGCCATCGCGCTGGAAGCGCACGATGCGATGCACCGCCTCGAACCCCCCCGCCGCGGCCGCGCTTGCCGCGAGCGACACCAGCACGATCGCGGCCAGCGCCGCGCGCCTCCCGCGGGGCAGGCCCATGGCGATGCGCGCGGCGAGGTAGACCCCGACGACTCCCGCCGCGGCCACGCCGGAGAAGTTGAGCCCGGCCGCCGCGCACAGCACAAGCCCACAAAGCACCGCGCGCACCGCGCTGCCGCGCTCGATGGCCTCGTGCATGAACCACAACCCGGTGAGGGCCAACAGCGCCACGGCCTGGCTGATCTCGGGCGAAAAGAGGACCACGCTGGGGCCAAAAAGCCACAATGCCGCGGCCCAGAGGCCGGCGCGCGTGCCGGCCAAGCCTCGGGCCAGGGCGAACAGCGGCAACGCGGCCAGCACCGCGCAGCCGGTCATCAGGTATGCCCAGACGATCCCCGCCGCGAGCACCGTCTCGTCATGCGTTCCACGCGCCGCGACTGCGAAGCGCGGGAGTCCGCGGTGCACAGCCAACAGCGCGCCGCGTAGCCAAGGCAGATGCTCGACGGCCACAAGCAAGGCTCGCGCGAGCGCGACCGGCCCGGGCGGCTTGGTGCGCGAATGGCCGTGGAGCGCTGGGAGCGCGTTCGGCGCGCGGCGCCGGCGCAGGATGTCGCCGAAGCTCGCCGCGGCCTGCGCGTCTTGGAAGTAGTCCAACGGCTTGGGCAACAGCACCCGCGCCGGGCCGGCATTGAGCAGAGCCGGGTCGGAGACGGTGAGCGCGGCTCGGAAGAGCACGCTGCCGACGACCAGCCCCCAGAGAATCGCCCGCGGCGCCACGCGCCTGGGCCAGCGGCGCCGCGCCTCCGCCAGCAGAGCCCACAGGATCGCGATGCAGGCGGCCGGCGCGAGCATGCGCCAGGGCCGGATCGTATCGCGGTAGCGCCATTGCCACCCAAATGGGAAGCCCACTTCCGGGCCCCGGAGGCTTCGGCCGCCGGCCATGATGCCCCACAGGTAAAGCGCGGTCGCGAGCGCGATGAGCCCCACCGCCGCCCGCGCGCGGCCGCTTCGGAGCAGCAGGCTTTCGCGGGTGTCGTCAGCCATGATCGTCTGCGCGGCCGGGCGACGGCCGCGCCTTTTGCTGCACGAGCGGCGTGATGACCTTGAGCAATGCGTCTGCGACGAGGCGGTGCCGCGCGGCGTTTCCGTGCCCATCGACCCACGAGTTGCAGTACCGCGGCTGGTAGTACTCGGGCTTGGCCTTCACGACGGGCACGCCCGCGGCTTCGAGCACGCGGCCGTATTGCTCGAAGCATGCTTGGGTGAACGGCAGATCCGTATTGCCGTCGAGATAGGCCACGAGCGCTACGCGGTGTTCGCGGCACAGGCGGATCAGCTCCTCCAGCGCGGCCTTCGCGTGTCGCCAAAGCGGCGAGTCGTCCGCATACAGCTTCGGGGGCCGGCGCCCAGCCGCAAACTTGCCGCGGATCGCGAGCGCGGTCGCGACGAGGTAGGACTGTTCGCCCAGGGCGCGCACCGCGCGGCGGAAGAGTGATCGTCGGGGCTGCGCCTCAAGCCGCGCGGCCGCGCCGCCAGATTCCTTGGGGTCGATGTCGTTGTCGTACACGACCAACACGAGCACGTCGGGCCCGTACCCGAAGCCCTTGGCTTTCATGAACTCCAGCTCGCATCGCGTGTTCCACGAACACGCGCCGGCCGCGATCACGTCCACCCGCGGGTCCACCTTCCGCAGTGCATTTTGCACGAGCATGGGGAACGTGGTTTCGAGTTTTGCTCCCAAGCCAAACACGACCGAGTCGCCGAGGAACATGACACGCACGGAGTCCTTGGGCTTGACGGTCTGGAACTCCGGCCAGCGGAGTCCCTCGCTGTTGATCGCGACCTCGACGCCTTGGAGACGGCCGCGGAAGCCGGGCTGATGGAGGTAGGCGTACGTCGGATTCGGCACGAGGATTTGGCCGTACCGCCTCATGGCCCAGAAGTAGCCCACGCCGAGCGGATCGAAGATGCGTAGCGCGGCTTCGAGCAGCACGGCCGAGCCAATCGCGGTCCACACCACGAACAAGAGCACGCGCCGGCGCTTGTGCGCCGGAGGGGGCGATGGGGTTTCGTCGGCATCGGGCATGCGGTTGTGTGGCGGCAGTCGCCGGGGCCACCCGCCGTACGGCGGACTTCGGCGCGGCGTAGTGGAGGCTGAGGCATCGGCA
>JAJRTI010000333.1 GCA_024278415.1 Planctomycetota bacterium
ACTGTCAAAGCTTCCGTGCAACGCCGCGTGTTGGGGTATCTGAATCCCAACGGGATTCCGGATACCAGCCCAGGGTTCGCGAGCGAAGCTCGCAACCCTGGGTTTTGAGGCGCACAGCTTCGCCCCCCCCCATCCGCCCGCCCTGCAGGGCGGGCGGATGGGGGGGGAAGTTCAATAGGACTGCCCTGGCCCCAGGGTAGCGGCCTGCGGCCGCAACCCTGGGCTAGAAGCCGGAAGCCCGTTGGGCTTCCCAACAGCGTTGCGTCAAGCGGAAACGCTGTCCATTGAACTCGCTCACGTTCATGGGGCCAACGACTGTTGCAATCGGCTGAAGTGTTACAGACAAGCAAGGAAGCGCCAGACATGATATCAGAGCAGACAATCGAAGAGGCCGTGCGCCGCCTGCTGGCCGCAGCCGAGAGTCCGAAGACCGTGTACCTCTTCGGTTCATACGCGCGCGGGGACGCTCGAGAGAACTCCGACCTGGACTTCCTAGTTGTAGAGGAATCGTGCCAAAGCCGTCGCCGCGAAATGGTACGGCTCCACGACGCGCTTCGGCCGATGCGCATTCCGGCCGACGTGGTTGTGGTCAACAGCCGCGCATTCCGCGAGTGGGAGGACGTGCCTGGCACAGTCGTGCACCAGGCCAAGGCGGAGGGGCGTCTGTACTATGAGTCCGAATGATCTGGCGCAGAGGCTACTACAGAAGGCCCAGCAGGACCTGGCGGTCCTCGGCAAGCTTGGCAAGACCCTGATGTGGCCGCGAGTATCCTAGGGTTCCACGCGCAGCAGGCCGCCGAGAAGATGCTGAAGGCGGCGTTGGCGGCATCGGGCGTGGAGTTCCCCTTCACTCATCGCCTTGCCGACTTGCTTGATCTCCTGAGTGACGGGGGGGTCAGCCTGCCTGATCGGTTCGACGAGGTCCGCTTCCTGACGCCCTATGCGGTCGACTTCCGCTACGATCTGTATGACGAGGACGACGAACCCTTCGTGGCTGCTCAGTGGCTGGCGCTACTGGAGCAACTGAGGGATTGGGCGGAGGCCGCCGTCCGGTCCGCAGCCGGGGCATGAAGGGGGCCGACTCAGACAGGCGCGGGCTGCGCTTCCATGAAGAGCCGCACGAGGTCGTCCGGCATGGAGGCCAGCGCCGCGCGCACGGCTTCGGCCTCCTCGCGGAACACGATCTTGACGCGGTGGTGGTGCTTTTTCAACTTGACCAGCAGCCGGCAGAGGGCTTCGTGTTCGACCGCGGCCAACTGGTCGAAGCGGAGCACCAGTTCGCCTTGCTCTTTCTTCAGGTACGACCGAATCTTCATCACGAGCGCCTTCGAATTGACTTTGTCCAGAATGCCCTCCAGGTTCACGTACACCAAGCTCTCGCTCCACTTCACGTCCAGGTGCAGCAGGCTGGCCACACTTCGGCCGGCGAGCTGGCCCGCCACAAGGTCCCTGGCCGACATGCGGTACTTGGTTCGCTTGGCCGCGGGCTGGCGGAGGGCCGTGCCCGTCTGCACACGCCTGTTCTCCCGCCACGCGAACACACGCGCCAGCTTCGATCGCACGACCGCCATGATGGACGACCGTCCCAGTTCGGCTTCGTACTTGGCCGCGACACGCTCGGCCAAGGACCGCGCGGCCGCGTTGTGCGCATAGCGCCGCGCCACGTCGAGGAGGGGGCGGTAGGACGCCGCTAGGCTCCGCAGCGCGTCCCGGCGCCGCGCCATCCAAGGGTCGGAGTACTGGCCCAGCGTATTCACGCCGCGGACGATGGTGTCGCAGAGGCGCACGAGCGACGGGCCCTGCACGTCGTAGTCGTGCTGTAACGCTTCGCGCAGAACGCGCTCCGTCTCCTCTTGGGTGAAGTTGGGGTGGTCGAACCAGATGCGGTGTTGGCCGTGCCACTCCTCGAAGGGGATGTCCTTCCTCAGCATGCCCTTCTCGTCGTAGTCCGCATAGAGCTGTGTGCCGGGCAAGGGGCCAAGCTGCATGAACTGCACGAAGTCCGATCCCAGGCTCACCATGAACCGAATGTCGTCCCACACCGTTTGCGGGTCGTGGTGCTCCAGGAAGAGGATGCCTGACGCGAGCACGCCAATGCCGTGGTCGCGCAAATCTTGAATCATGGCCCGAATGTCCACGCCGCGGTTTTTCTCATAGACCTCGCGTTCAGACTCCACGCCCACCCAGAGGAACTGCACGCCGAGCCGCGCGAGGAACTCGACGCCAACATCGGTGATGGCCTCCGCGGAACTGAAGATGCCGAACCGGTACGGCTTGTCATGCTCCTCCATGAGGCGCACCATCTCGCGAGCGCGTTCAGGCCGCTTGAGGAAGTTCTCGTCCATAACGAAGAACTCGTCGCAACCCGTCTCCCGCTCCACTTGCTGGCACACGTCGAACATTTCTTGGCCGGTGTCGAAGTACGGCGTGTATTCCTTGTTGAAGAAGTGGCTCGTACTGCAAAACCGGCAAGCATTGGGGCAACCCACGCCGGGGACCAGCACCGCGGCGTCCGATCGGAGGGGAATGCCCACGATCCGCTTGCCGAACGCGGACGGCAGCGCGGGGTGCTTAAACGGCCGGTCGGGCTCCTCGCCGAGCAGCTTGCGGAACCACTTGACGCCCTCCCCCCGGCAGATGTGGTCGTGCTCGATCATCTGCTCGATATTGGGGATCATCGTGCCGTGGCCGCCCAAGACGATCTTGCTCTCGGGCGCGTGCAGCCGCACCAACTCCGCCATGCGTTTGGCTTTGATGAAGTTGGGCACGATGAACGAAATGCCGACGTAGTCGTAGCCCTTCTTGATTTCCGAGACGAAGCGTTGCTCCGAGGGGAAGTCGAGCACCGCGGTCGGCGCAGTGATGTTTTCGGCGATGAAATACAGGCCGAAGCTCTTGTGGTTGAAGCGAAGCGAAAACAGGCCTTGCTCGCGCGTGACCTGGTTGTGGAACAACTCCATGATGTTTTCTTTGCGGCCGTACGCGTCATCCACGCCATAGGGTCCGAACACCGAGGAAAGGAGGATTCTCATTGAGCGATCTCTCTTGGGGGGCAATGGAGGCGACGCACACTCGCGCAGCCACAGCGGGCGCGGCCGGAGCCGCGGGCTTTGGGCTGAGGAACCTTGGGATACTACTGTTGCGAGAAGGGGGGAAGCAGCCCACGCTTGGCCAAATCCGCGCCCCGTCGTGCCCCGTTCGCTGGCCCCCATACCCCTGTGGGGGCGCTGCAACTTGTCCAATCGATTTCGCAGCTCCGGTATTCAACCGCGGGTAGCTGTGTAAGACGTATCTCCGAAACATATGACTTCAGTACATCAAGGCACGTTTAAGTGTAACAAATGGAGCGCGCGGAGTGCAAGGATTACCTGGCGCGAAAGAAATCCGCGCAATACACGTTTCGTCGTCTCGGTCGTGTGGTGGATGAGCGCACCAGAGGCCCCCGCCGTACGGCGGAGGGAGCACTACGGGGCCTCACAGCCGGAGGCCGTGCCCCTCCGCGCAGGTTCGCGCCTGGGCCAAGGTCAAAGTGTGAGCGAAAAGCAACCTTCGGTCACAGGCGCGCCCGCATGGCTACCGTCGCGATCCGTTTCGGCGGAATCGACATGGTGGGCTCCCGGCGGCCGCTGCACAGAGCACTGTCAGCCGGCCGGCCAAGCAGGTTCACAAACTCAAAGCTCGCGACGCCGCCGTGCAGATCCACCGCGACGCCGTCGGGCACGTCGGCCGGGTTCCACAGGCGCGCCTCGATGCGGTCGTCTTGGTCCAGCTTCTTCAGCGCGGAGAGGACGCAGTGCTCCGACTCGGCTTTGGCGAAGGAAAACTCCGCGGGCAATTCGCCGTCGTGCTTGTCGGTGACGAAGGCCTGCACGCCCACGTTGTGCTCGTGCGCAGGGCGCTGCGCGTGGAGCGGGCCGCCGGCGTGGGGCAGGATCGCGTAGCGGAACGTGAGCCGGCGTTGGCACTGCGCGCCGGGCGTGGCCATGTTCGGGCCGGCGCCGCCGCGGATCGTGTTGGGGAACGGGCCCGCGCCCAGGTAGGCCACCGCGCGTAGCAGCGTGAGCGCGATCGTGTGCGACTCATTGTCGCTGACCGCGAACTCCGGCAGGCCGAAGTTGATGATCGCCAGCCCGGCCTCGCCATCGGTCACGTCGCAGAAGCTCTGCTGCGGATACTCCCGAGGTTGGTCCTCGATCCAGACCTCCTCTGATGGCTGCTCGACGTGGATCGGCCGCTCGACAATGTCGTAGAGCCCCTCCGCGTAGCACACGTCCGTGTCGATAAACGAGGGGAAAAGCGCGCGCAGGCGGTGGTCCTTGATGCAGTTGTCGACCGTGGTCTCCACGTCGATGCGCGGTGAGCGCACGCCGAGCCGCACGAGGGTCGAGACGGGCAGCCGCCGCGTTTCTTGGCTGCGATGCTGCCGATCCGGCGTGCAGCTCGCCGGCAGCTCCCAGTCGTAGTCGATGCGAATCGCGGCCTCGGCCGGTCCGTCTGCGACGACCGCGACCCGAGCGTTAAGGGCTTGCGTCGTGTGGACCTCGTCGTACTTCGGCGGCGAGTACGTGTATCCATCGCCATTGTCGCCGCCGCACTCGAACACGTTGCAGTTGTCGTACGTGCGGCCGGTGGGCTTGTGCGTGATCTTGAGCGCGCC
>JAJRTI010000334.1 GCA_024278415.1 Planctomycetota bacterium
ATGCTTGCCTTAGCCGCGTCGTCTGGCACAATCTCCAACTGGTAGTAGAGTTCGTGGTTCGTGATCGCGACTTCGGTTGCGCCGAGTTTCGCTTTGATCTCCAGTTGGATCTCGAAGTTCTTCGAGCGGCCCCGGGGCGTGTACTTGTCGGCGTCGGGCTTGATGAAGCGCACGAACGGCTCATAGACCTTGCCAGTAAACGTGGTCTGGAACTCGTCCACGGGCTCGCCGGGTTCCGTGCCCTTGAACCGGCCCTTGGCCGTGATGGTGTAGGACTCGCCGCTGAAAACGACGCACTGCGCCCACGTAGACTTGTCCTTGGGGAAGAGGCCGGGTGGGCCCGTCCAGACGACCGAGTCCTCGTCGATTTTGTCGGATGGCTCCAATTCATAGTTCACCCATCCCGCGCCGTTGACCACGTCGCAGTTGGACTTGGAGGTTGTCTGCCCAGGGGTGACCGTAGCATCGAACCACTCAACGCCCAGGCGTTGGAAGCTGCGGCGACAGCCACCACAACGGCTGCACAAAGCGTATGTCTTGTCCCGTTCATGTTAGCATGCTCCTTTCGCTGTGAACAGGATGGAACGAATGGCCTGCCATCGGTTTGTAGTAGGCATGTGAATGCCTTTGTCGTCAGGCGACACGATGCGGTCCGTCCGCCTGGCGGCGGACGGCTTCCGCATCGCGTCTCCGGGCGCCTCTCATCTCCAATCCCTCATCTCCAATCCCCATCCACCCCACAAGAGCAAAAAAGCCGCGCGGGCGCGCGGCGGGCGCAAGAGTTACACCAGTCGCAGAGCAAGAGACGAATCGTCTGCGAGATCAAGCCCAGGCGATGGCCGCTAATGCGTAAAGCGTCCGCCGATTACCACACCTGCCCCTCTGCGCCCTCCGTGCTCTCTGGGGTGAATCGGGGGATCACTCCTCTCGCGGGATCGCCTCCTCCAGCTTCCTCAGCGCTTCGAAGATGGGTGCCAGGCGCGTCTTGAGTTGGGCGATGCCGGCGGCGTCGCGGGGGACGGTCTCCCACCCCAGGAGTTCGCAGATGGAACGGGCGGACGCGGAGCGGACGTTCCTGTCCTCGTCGTTGAGCAGAGGCAGCAGCAGGCGTACGTCCCGCACGTCGCGGCTCCGGCCGAGCGTTCGTGCTGCGCAGGAACGTACGCGAGCGTTGCTGTCGTTGAGTCGCGGTCTGAGAAGCCGCAGTATCTCATCGCGAACATCCGATCCGTCCAGAACCCATTCCGCGAGAACGGAATAGCACCGCGCGCGGAGTTTCTCGTTCTTGGTCCGGCGCAGAATCTGGCGCAGGATGACCGTCTGGGCCGGGTCGCCCTCTCTCATGAAACCTGGGCTGAGCCCCTTGACCACGTACGCCAGTTTCTCCGCTGACGCATCGAGTTGGTCCGCCAACCTCTCCGCCTCTCGGATGCAAAACCGTTGCGCGTCGCCAAACGGCATGGACTTGGCCGCGGCCTCGAGTGCTGCCCCGAAGAACCCCGGCTCCTCGGCGGTCTGCACGTAACGGCGTAATGGCTCAATCACGTCAAAGGCCTTCGTGTTGCTGAGTGCGGCAAGAACGGTTTCCGAGGTGAAGCGGTCCATCTTCTCTTCGTTGAGTACCTTGAACAGCTCCGCCCGTCCATCCGGCGTCGCGGCAAGGGCCCCCACGGCCTGGTCACGCTCGCGTGGAGATGACCTTTCGTGGACATAGCTCCGAAGCGCGGCTATGTCGTTACGCTTGACGGCGTCTGCCAGATCCCTAGACGCGGATGTCCGGGGAGAGAGGTGCAGATCCTCGTCCATTTTCAGTGGGAACTTCATGTCCCGAAGATGATCAGTGATCATCTTGTCCGCAACAGTCGCAATGTCCAGCACTCTCGCATCGCCACCACGAATCGAAACCATGACCTTCACGAAGACATTGGCCCTCGCGAAGAACATGAGGGCGACCTGCCCGTCGCGCGCCTTCGCAAGGAAGCACACGTCCCCTCTGTCCTCAGGGCTCCCCGGCTTGGCGCGGCTGAAGACCGGCCCAAGCATTGAAGTCGCGCCAAGGGCCTGAACAACGTGAGACTTGGCTGCCTGAGGGGACTCACAAAGCTGGAGGAGGAGGGCCGTTCTTGTGCGCTTCCCGTCTTCGGGATATACGTCAACCGTCACGCGTTGCCAACGTGATGCTATCGCGCCGATCGCCTGTGCACGGCCATATTTCTCCTTGAGGGAGTCAGCCAATGCCGGAAGTTCTGTTACTCCCTGGCCTGGTGTCTTCTCCGCGTCCCTCCAAGTGTCGAACGCGTACATCTTCATGACCTCTTTGCGCCACTTCATAGCGGGACCACTCGTCTTGGCTGGAGCGCCCCAAGTACCGACTCCCATCAACAGCAGAGCGACGATCACTCCTGGTGATGCCAAACGCTTCTTCATCTCCATGTATCTCCTCTCGAAATCGAGACCTGAGCAACAACGAGGGGGCAGTGTGTCGCACTGATGGGGCGGAATGCCCTCGGCGGAGGAACCCG
>JAJRTI010000015.1 GCA_024278415.1 Planctomycetota bacterium
CCTCGAGACCGCTCGCACGATCATGGCGCGGTACGCGCCGTAGCCGAGCATGCGCCAGCGCTCGGGCCGGCGGCCCCAGAGCCCCGAAGCCTGCCGTACGGCGGACGGCTTCGACTACAGCCCCCGTGTGGTCCCTCCCATGTACGTGTTTAGCGTGTGCATGCGAAGAAACGAGACGCGTAGCCGCATGCGCCAGCATGCGGGCCAGCCGACGAACGGCGCACGGAACGCCCGCATTCTGGCGAATGCGGCTACCGCCGGCTACGGCCCCCCCTGTGGTCCCCCCCAGAAGGGGGGACGGGGACGCGGCGTCCTGCTTGCGGCGCTGGTGGCCGGGCTCGCGGTGTTGGCGTTCGTGGGGAGTCTCGCCGCGGGATTCGTGCGGTACGACGACGACGTGAACGTGTTCGAGAACCGGCGGCTCGCCGCGGGCATCGGGAGGTTTTGGATCGAGCCGTACGAGGGACTGCACATCCCGGTCACGTATTCGCTGTGGGCCGTGCAGGCGCAAATTGCCAAGCATGTGCCTGGGGGCCGGCGCGAGCATGGGCTCGCGCCCTGGGTCTTCCACGCGTGCAACCTGGCCGCGCACGCGGCGTGCGCGCTGCTGGTCATGCGCTTGCTCTATCTCCTCGTGCGCCATCGCGGGGCCGCGGCCGTCGGTGCGCTGCTCTTTGCGCTGCACCCGATGCAGGCCGAGTCGGTCGCGTGGGTCTCGGAGTTCCGGGGCCTGCTCGCGGCGCTGTTCGCATTGGCCGCGCTCGGCGAGTACGTCGTGTATGCGCAGGGACAAGCGCCGCTCCGTCGGCTCGGCCGGCGCTACGTCCTCGCGTCGATCCTCTTCGCGCTCGCGCTGCTTTCGAAGCCGAGCGCGGCGGCCGCGCTCCCGATGGCGGCCGTGCTGAACTTGTGGCTGCGCCGGCCGCTTCGGAGCGTGTGCATCGAGCTGTCCATGTGGCTTGGCTTCGTTGCTCTGGTCGCAGTGGTCACATCGAGGGCGCAGACCGGCGCGGCCGCGGGCTTCGTGCCATCGCTTGGCGAGCGCGTCCTCATTGCCGGCGACGCGGTGACCCACTACACCCTCCGGCTGCTCATGCCCTTCGCGCTCGCGCCCGACTATGGCCGCGCGCCGGCGGCCGTGCTCGCCAGCCCCTGGGTTTGGGTCACGGGCTTGATGCCGTACATCGTCGGCATCGAATTGGCCCACTGGGCTTGGGGCAGGCGCGCGTGCGTCGCGGCCGGGCTGTTCGTGGCTGGGCTGCTGCCGGTGCTGGGGCTTGTGCCGTTCGAGTTCCAGGCCACGTCGACCGTCGCGGACCGCTACGGCTACCTGGCCATGCTCGGCCCGGCGCTCGCTGTCGCACTGGCGGTGGCTCGCTGCCGAAGGCGAGGCGTGAAGGCCCTCTGCGCCGCGGCGCTCGTCGTGCTCGCGATGCGGAGCGTGCAGCAGACGCAGCACTGGCGCGACACCCGCACCCTCTTCGCGCACGCGTTGCTCGTGAACCCGACCAGCCACGCCGCGTGGCACAACCTAGGCGGAACGTACGACGAACAGGGCCGGCACGGGCATGCCATCCTCGCACTGTTGCGAGCCCAGCGCCTGAAGCCCAACAACTTGGCGACGCTCGTGACCCTGGGCAAGGCGCTCATCAACGCGGGCCGGCCGGCCGAAGCGCTGTTGCCTCTGGAGCGCGCGGTGCGGCTCAATCCACGGCGCCGGTTCGCGCACTACAACATGGCCATCGCGCTCGCGCAGCTCGGGCGCACGGACGAGGCGAAGCGGCATTACGAGCTTGAGATCGAAGCGAACCCCAGCTTTGCGATGGCCCATTTCAACTTGGCGAACCTGCTCGCGGGAGAAGGGCAATTCGCCGCGGCCGCACAGCACTACGCGGAGGCGATTCGGATCCAGCCGGACCTCGAGCAGGCGCAGCGCGGCTTGCAGCGGGCGCGGCAGGCGCAGGAGTGACTGGTCCCGCCGCTTTTTGGAGTCCCGTCCTTGGGCGGTCTGTCGGGGCCAATAGCCCAGGCGCTTGGCGTTGCATTCCGCAAATCCGAGTGGGCGTCGAGCGCGTTCGTAGCACGCTCGTAAGAGCGTTTCTGGCTGGTGTAGCGGGAGGCCCACAGCAGAACGCACTCACGTGCGTGCTACCAGCGGCGGATCGCACACAGGCGATACGGACCTGCGGGATGATGTGCTTCGCGTCCCTGCTTCATGCGCGCGTGCGGCCTCCGCGCTTCGACTTGGCCCCGCGCCTGGGCTTATCCGCGGCATCGGGTTGCGACGCGTTGCGCAGCGCCTGCACCTCTTGCGGGGTGAGCGGCCGGTACGCGCCGGGCTTGAGTTCGGGATCGGCAACCGATGCGATCTTGATGCGGCGCAAGCGCCTGACCTTGTGCCCGGACCTGGCGAGCATGCGCCGAATCGCGCGGTTCTTGCCCTCTGCGAGGATGAACTCCAGGGTCGTGCGCGTCCTGCCGAGGCTCACGACCTTCACGCTCTCGGCCGCGAGCTTCCCGGCCGACGACCACACGCCCTTGCGCAGCAGCTCCAGCTTGGGCGGCTCGACGCGGCCGCCAATCTCGACGTGGTAGGTCTTGGTCACTCCGTAACGCGGATGGGTGAGGCGGTGGGCGAGGTCGCCGTCGTTAGTGACGATGATGAGCCCCTCAGACTCCGCATCTAGCCGGCCCACGGTGTAGAGGCGCTCCTGCTCGCGGGGCAGCAGGTCGATCACGCGGCGCCGGCCGAACTCGTCGTCGCTCGAACAGATGTAGCCCCGGGGCTTGTAGACGAGGTAATGCCGCTTGCGCTCGGCCTTGACC
>JAJRTI010000335.1 GCA_024278415.1 Planctomycetota bacterium
CCGATGGATGAGAATGCCATTTTGACAGTACCTACTGGGTGATCGGAGAGCCACCTGCCGGAGTGGCAGGAAACGCCGCCAATGCAGCGTATCACCCACAATCAGTACAAATCGCGTGCCAAAGAACCGCCCAATTTGGGTAAGAGTAAGACTAAGATTAGGAACTGCGGCGCCGCCGTCCCTTTCTCGCAGCGAAGTCTGCGAGAAAGCGTAGTGCCTTCGCGGTCTGGTCCGTCTCGCAGGAGGCCCTCACGGGCCTCACTACAAACGGCCGGCCAGCTATTCTGCCCCAGTGGCAGACCGAAGTACGTCGCGCAGTTCGCTCCCCAGGTACGTGTCGAGCATGGCCATGACCTGCTGCTGCGAAGCCCGGGTGGCGGCGTTCCGGCGCAGGAGCATGGCCGGGCCGGAGTGCGCTTCGAGCCCGTATCCTTTCGCCAGCGCGCGGGCGATCAGGATCACGAGGTTGCGCCTGGCGCCCGCGGGCGAGGGCACGTTGTTCCAGCGGAAGTCCGAGAGGTCGACGAACAGGTAGTCCACGTCCGGCACGGCCGCGGACTTCATGGGCCACAGCAGCCGCAGGTTGCGGCGATGAGAGAAGTGGGGGCCAAGGGGCATCGTCGCACCGAGCGATGCTTCGGCCGGCACGTGCCTGGCCACCTCGCGCAGAGCGGCCACGTCGCACGTGCGCTCTAAGCCGTGCACCTCCCAGTAGGGGAAGCCGACGCGCTTAGCCAGCGGGCAGTCGAGCGCGTACGCGGCGAGCGTCGAAGCGGCGACAACCAAGAGCACGCGGACGCGGCGCTGGGGGTCGCCACGCGCGACCCGCTGCGCACCCACAATCGCCGCGTAGAAGAGGAACGGCAGAATGGGCGCAGCGTAGTGGAAGTAGATCGAGCTTTGGCTAGGGTTGCCGGAGGCCAGGTTGTAAGCAAACGCGGGCAGCGCGGGCGCGAGCGCGCCAAGCCCGAGCATGGGAAGGAACGCGAACGGCAACATGGCCTTGAGCAGGAACCCGAGCTTGAGCGGCGACCCGCGCACGACGTCGTCGAGCACGGTCATGGGATGGCTGAGCAGGTATGCCGCAGCCTCGATCGGCGTCTGGCCCCACTGCTCGTACCGCTCCCACGTGTCCGACTGCTCCCCGCGGACCGCTGGCAGCACGACGAACATGGCGAGCAAACTGCCGGCGAGGCCGACGCCGAACAGGCTGAAGCCCCAGGCCCGGCGCTTGTGCGCGAATGCGATGACCAGGCCGAAGACGGCCACGGCCAGGCCCATGTCCTCTTTGCACAGCATCGCGGCCCCGAGACATGCCGCGGCGAGCGCCATGCGCCGGCGCTCGACGCACAGCACCGCGGCGAGGAACAGCGGAATGGCTATCGCAGCCGGGTGGAAGTCGAACCGGTTGATGAAGCCGATGGCTGGGCAGAGCAGATACACACCCGCGAACACGACACCCGCGAGCTTCGATCCCAGCCGGCCCGCGGCGAGCCCGCACACCGCGAACGCGCCGGACGCCAAGATCACGGCCTGAGACAGGAGCAGCGCGTGCACGCTCGGCCACAGCCAATAAAGCGGAACGAGAAACGTGAGGATGGGCGCAAAGTGGTCGCCGAGCAGAATGAGGTACTGGCCCGGCTTGGCCTCGATGGAGGTCTCGAGCCAGCGCCCCCGCGTGGTGTTCCACACGGCCTGGTCGTAGACTGCAAGGTCGTAGGTGGACGAATTGAAGCGCTCGTGCCGCACGATCGTGAAGCTGCCCCAGACGGCGACGTAGACGAGCGCCATGGCGGCCACGACGCGCCACAGCCGGCCGCGCTTGGCTCCCAACCATGCCTCCGCTCGGTCGGCCCATGCCTGGACGCGGACCCACAGCGCGCCAGGCGCCGCGGCCCGCGTGGCCAACATCGCCGCGGCGAGCCAGGCGATGGCGCGCACCGTTTCGATGAGCGACCGGAACTTAGGCCAGTAGTCGGCCGGCACAAGCAACCACGCCGCGAGGCAAGCAAGCGCGGCCGCAGCCGCGAGGGCCGCGGCGCGGGACGCGGTCGAGCCGCCATCGGGTGGAGACGCGGCGGTGTGTTCGGGTGCGCTCAAGCAGAGATACCTCATGGCTCTTGGGGCCACGGCGGGGCCGAGAGCTATCGGGACGAAAGGGCCATCGTAGCAGACGCGGCCCACCTGTGGAACACGCGGCGAACAGAGCCTTGCATCGACCACGGCGCGTCGTATAATCGCCGGCGTGTTGTTGCGGTGCATCTGAGACGACATGCGCCAAGCGGCGCGTTCGGGGCGATCGGAGGCACACATGCTTGGCACAGCCAGAACGCGGCGCATCGTGCGCGCATGTGATCCCGCGCTTTGCCTCGCCTTGCTGGTGGCCGCACCGCTTGCCCGCGGCGAGGGCCGGTGGTGGGCGCTGTCTATCGGCGTATCCCGCTACCGAAGCGCGCACGTGGCCACAGGCAGCGGCGCGGCCGACGCGTAGCACGTGGCGGAGGCATTGCAGAAGCGCATGCGCGATGCCAAGGGCGAACGCGTGCGGGTGATGCTCGACAAGGCCGCGGGCTACCACGCCGCTCAGACCGTGCTCTCATCGTTCTTCCTCGATGCGTGTTCGCCTGAGGACAGCGCCATCCTGTTCCTCTCGCTCCAAGGCGCGCAGGACACGTTCGCGCATCAGCGGGGCTATCTGCTGCTGCACGACTCGCGGCCCTCGGACCCGGCCGGCTCCAGCCTCTCGCTGCGCCGGCTTCGCCACGCGATCGACGATTACACGCCCGCGCGGCGCGTGGTGCTGCTCGTGGACGCGCACCACAAGGGCATCGACGGCCCCCACGGCTTTCGCAAGAAGAACGTGTTCGTGCTGTGCGCCAACCGGGTGGGCGAGGAGCCGCAGATCCATCGCAGCACCGGGCGGGGCTACTTCGCCGAGGCCGTGGCTGAAGGGCTGGCCGGCGCGGCGGACACCAACGGCGACGCCGCAGTCACGTTCGGTGAGCTGGTGGACTTCGTGGGCAAGGAGGTGGGGCGCGAAACAAACGGCAAGCAGCATCCGTACGCGTACGGGCAGGGCTCCTTCGACTTTCCCCTCGCCGCACCGGCCAAACCGCGGCGCGCGCGGATCACCTTCAAGTGCAACGTGGACGCGCAGGTCTACCTGGACAGCCAGCGCTCTCTGGATATGCGCGCGGGCAAGGCGCGGGTCCTGGCCGTGGCGGCCGGGCATCACCTGATCGCGGTCGTCTCTCCGGGCTACGTGGGCCGCGACTTCGACGTGGACTTGCAGGCCGGCAAGTCCATGCGCTGCGAACTCGCGCTCAAACCCGCGCCGGCCGGCATGGTTTATGTGCCGGGAGGGCTGGGATGGATGGGCACGCGCGAGGAGGCCGCGCAACGCATCGCCTCAGAGCTGCGCATAAACGCCCGCGTGTTCAGGGACGAGTCGCCGTGCCGGCAAGTCTGGGTGAGCGGTTTCCTCATCGACAGAACGGAGGCCACCCAAGCGCAGTACAAGCGCTTCCTCGATTGGGTGCGGCAGTCGCGGCACGACCGGCAGCACTGCCACCCGTCCGAGCCGCCGGGCTGGAGCCACGAGCCGGCGAGTTCATCTGCCCGGGAGGCCGCGCTCTGCTGGCGCGATGGCGCGCCGCCGGCCGGCATGGACGGCCGCCCGGTGGTGCTCGTGTCGTGGTACGACGCGTACGCGTACGCACACTGGGCCGGCAAGCGTCTGCCCACCGAGGCCGAGTGGGAGCGCGCGGCGCGTGGCTTCGACGGACGGCTCTACCCCTGGGGCAGCCGATGGAGCCGCGACGCGTGCCAGACCGCGGAGCGCGTCGCCGGGCGCGAGTTCCGCTCATACAACGATAGCCGAAACTGGTGGCGCCGCATCCAGCGCGGCATAGACGCGGCGTTCTTGCGCCGCGCCCTGAGCCCCGTCGGCCGGTTCGCACTGGGTGCGAGCCCGTTCGGCGCGCTCGACATGGCTGGCAACGTGTTCGAGTGGTGCGACGACTGGTACAGCGCGGACCAGTACCGCAAGACCAAGCCCAGCAAGCCCGTTGGCCCCGCATCAGGCACGCACAAGGTTGTGCGCGGCGGCAGTTGGCACAAGCCGCGCGACCACGCGCGTTGCGCCGCGCGGTCGCGGCTGTCCCCGCGGTCCCGATCTGCGTACGTTGGCTTCTGCTGTGCGATGGATACGCCGGCGGACAAGTGAGTGCTCATGCACCGCCACCTCAAGACCAGGGTCCTTCCTCGCGGCGCATTCGCCGCGCTGGCGCTCACGCTCGCGTGTGACGCGGCCGCGCAGGTGCGCGGGGTGAAGGGCTGGGTTGCGGAGCAGGTGGCGCGGGCCGACGTGCAGTGTTGGGCCGTGGTCGTGGGGGTGTCCGACTACCGGCGCGACACCGCGTTCCTGCCGGACCTGCGGTACGCGGCTGCGGATGCGCAAGCCTTCGCGGACTTGCTGCGCAGCGGCTCCGCGGGCAGATTCCCGAAGGACCACGTGCGCGCGCTCATCGACCGCGAGGCCACGAGCGCGAACGTGCGCCGCGCGCTCTCCGGGTTTCTCGCACCGCGGGCCGGGCCCAACGACCTCGTGATCATCTACTTCGCCGGCCACGGCGCCGCGGACCCGCGCTGCCCGGGCCGCTACTATCTCCTTACGCACGACACGGACGCGAACAACATGTTCGCCACGGCCATCGCCATGGCCGAGTTGCGCGAGATCCTGACCGACGACATCGCGGCCAAGCGCGTCGTGCTCATCTCGGACTGCTGCCACTCCGGAGCGGTCGGCTGGTCTCGCGGCGCTGGCGTGAACGCGTCGAACGAGTACCTGCGCCGGCTTTCGAACACGAAGGCGGGGCTGTGCATTCTGACCGCGAGCCGTGCGGGCGAGTTGTCGCAGGAGACGCCGGAGCTGGGGCACGGTGTGTTTACGTATTACCTGCTCCAGAGCATTCGCGAGCGCCTGGCCGATGCGAACCAAGACGGGTTCGTGACGCTGTCGGAGGTGCAAGATTTCGTGCTCGACCGCGTGCGCGAGCACACGAAAGGCGCGCAGCATCCCTCGCTCTATGGCGACGGCGACTTCGACCTCCCGCTGGGTGCGCCGAACGTGTCGCCGGCTCAAGCCACGCCGGCCGGAGCGATCGCGGTCGTGTGCGACGTGGCCGGCGCGGAGATCCGTGTCAACGGCGAGGTGGTGGGCAAGACGGCCGCGTCCTGCGCGTGGATCATTCGGCGCTTGCCCCCTGGCCTGCACCGGCTGCGCGTGGCCAAGTCGGGCCATGTCTCTTTCCAGCAGACCTGCCGCGTGCAAGCAGACCGGCCGCTTGAGGTCGTGGTGCGCCTGCCCACGAAGCGGCAACTCGAAGCCGACGCGGCCCGCGCCGCGCAGGCCTTGGCCCGGCTCAGGTCCGACTGCCGGTTTTACCTGCGCTCAATGGAGTTCGGCCTGGCCCTGGGCGCTTGCGACGGCTTGCTCGCGGATCAGTCGTTCGCTGGCATCCGCCGCGAGGTGGAGGCCGAGAGGCGCGACGCGCAGATGGTGCAATTCCTTTGGCGCAATGCGGTGCAGCACGCGTCCGTGCTCAAAGGAGAGGAACTGAACGTGCAGGCGTATACGCCCAGCGGCGGACGCATGCGCGCCAAGGCCACGGTGAGCGATGTGCAAGGCGAGCGCGTGTTCTTGCGCCTGGGCGCGAAGCGCGAGGAGATTTCGCTGCGCCAGATTGACCTCGACGTGCTGCTCCTGCTCGCCAAGGCGGGCTTGCCGGACAACGATGCGCTGCTGCACGTGGCGTGCGGCCTGCTCTGCCTCAGCCGAGGGCAGCCGTCCGCGGCTCTATCCGAGTTTGCCAACGCGGAGAAGCTCGGCGCGTCTGTCGCGCGCTACCGGCGCAAGGTCGAAGAGTCGCTGCGCAAGTAGCCCTGCCGCGAGTTCTCTGTTAGGATGGGAAGGAGCGTGCATCCTGCGAGAGTGTCCGATTGGCCGCGGGAGTGCGTTCTGCCCGGTAGCGGCGACAGCACCTGCTTAGCGCGGACGTCTCGTCCGCTTGGGGCATTGGAGTTCCTGCAAACCATGAGGTCCGCGCTTGTGGGTCACGGATATGGACGTCCGTGGCCCGTCAGATACGCAGGCTGAAGCATCAACCCCAAGAGGAGTGAATGCCATGCGAGCGAGACATAGCTTAGCGACGGGCGTTGTGGCGGCCCTGTGGTTTTTTGTTCTCTCTTCCCAGGCCCTCGCAGACCGCATCGTGCTCAAGAACGGGCAAGTCATCGAAGGCCGAATCGTCATGCGCGGCCAAGAGATGTTCGGCGTGAGGAAGACCGGCGGCGGCATGGTCGTGATCCAGCGCGCGGACATCGCCTCCATCCAGGAGGGCGGCAACGCTCCTGCGGAGAGGCCTGTCAAGAAGAAGCCCAAGAAACCGAGCGCCACCCCCGAAGAATTGCTCGCTGAAGGCGTCAAGGACTACGGCGAACAGAATCACCGCGGCGCGCTCGAAGCGTTCTACGCGTATGCGCTCCAGGGGCAGCAGGCCGGCCAACTCGACGAATACCTGGCCAAGGCCAAGGAGCAGCTTGGTGTGGATTTGGGCAAGGTCATGGCGTCGTGCCGCATGACGATCAAATGCCGGCGCTGCAAGGGCGACGGCGGCCACAGTTGCAAGTCGTGCGGAGGCGATGGCCGCAAGCAAGACAAGAAGAGGAGGGTGATACACTCGAACATCAAAGGCCAGATCAGCGTTCGGACGATCCGGTGGACGGAGCCGCGGCCCTGCGGCAGGTGCAAGGGCACGGGCTATCGGTTTTGCAAGGCCTGCGACGGCACCTGCCACTCGCTGATCAACCCCAAGAAGGGCTCGAAGCTGGCGCTGCTGGACTTCGAGCGCCAATACATTGTCCCTCTGCTCTTGCAGCGCAGCCAAATACTCCTGGCGCAAATCACTCCGTCCAGGGGCTCGACCGCGCGGCGCTCATCTAACCAGCAGGGCCAACAGGGGGGGGCGGCCCAGCAGGGCGTGAAGGCGTTCGAGCCAGGCGATCCGTTCGAACCGGACGCCATCGACGTGCAGGATCTCGCGCTCGCCTCCCGCGCGACTCGTCTGATCGAAGAGGCGGTCGAGATTTCGGCCTCGACTCAGACGAAGATCTCGATCCAGCAGAAGCTCAACCAGACGCGGATGGTGACCCAGTCCTTCTCGGACCTGATGGAGGCGCGCTGGAAGCAGGAGGCGGCCGAGAACAGACAGAAGGCGTTGGGGACGAACCGGTAGCTCCATGCCCCGCGCGCCTACCGTTTCACCAGCTTCGCCACCGCGCTGCGGGTGATCTTGGGCGTGGCGAGCGTGAGCGCGCCCCCGCGCGCGTCCGCTTGGGTCTCGGCGAGCACCTCGCCGGTCGTGGTCTCGCGCCACACGACGGAGTAGCGCCCGTCGGCCACCCCCTTGAGCGTGAGCAAGCCCCCGTCCCGCTCCTTGGGCTGTCGGCCCTCTCGTGCGTAGATCCAGATGAACTCCGGGTTGCGCAGCCACAGCAGGATGTAGTCGTCGGTGTACATGCCGGCCACGTCGAGATCGGGGCCCTCTCGCCGGCGGTACTTGCGCAATTCGTAGCCCGTCCAGATTGTGCCGGCGCCGGCGTTGGAGACGGTGATCGTGTGCTCGCCGGCGGGGACGGGGACAGTGAATGATTTCCAGTACGCCCACGCGACTTCGGTGTCGCGCGGGAGCGGCTGCCGCATGACGCGGCGCCCGTCGATGGCAACCTCCAGGGTCGGCTCGCCGCGGCCGGAGATCTCAGGCGCGTGCACCACGAGCGCGCCGTCCACTGGGAACGCGACACGTAACGACTGGCTGGCCTTGCCGGCGAGCACAGCCGACATGGACTTCTGCTCGACCACCTCGCCGTCCGCGTCGACGTGGAAGACACTCGGCCGCGGCTTGGGGCAGTCGGCGTACGCATAGTTCCGCGGCCACCCCTCGACAAAGACGCCCGCGTAGTACGGCCGCCGGCGGCGATCCTTGAACACAAACCTCTCGATCTCGACAGGCCGCCACTTGCGCTTGTGGAACGGCACGCCTTTCACCAGTTCGGCCACGGGCTTCCAGTAGTGATACATGTCCCGCGCGTCGATCCAATGGCCCCAGCCCCAGGGCAGGCCCGAGCCGGCGCTCCCGCCCATGATCGGGCCCCAGAGGCCATTGTGCACGATGATCCCCGTCGGGTCCTCCTTGCCCCAGCCGCCGCGGTGGCCCACGCCGTATTCGGTCAGGAAAAAAGGTTTGTCGTAGCGGCCCGTCATCCAGCGCGCGGCCCAGAGCCCGGTCTGCGCCATGTCGCGGCGCGAGTAGATGTTTGTGGACACGACCTCCATTTCGGGCTGGCCATCAATCTGCTTGTAGCCATCCATGTTGCCGAAGTTGGTGTGGATGATGTGGTCGACGGGATCGATGGAACGGAGGTAGCGCGCCATGCGCGTGTGCCACTTGGCCGCGTGGCCGAGGTGGAAGTCGTTGCAGGCGTTAACCTCGTTCCAGAATTGCCATGCGTAGACCGAGGTCGAGTAGGACCAGCGCGCCACGATGTAGCGCAGGCGCCGGCGGAAGAACTCGTCGGCCTTGTCGTTGACAAAGAAATCCGCCGGCGTGGCGACCGGGCCGCCGTTGGCCGCGTTGTACGTGTAGCGCGGCCACCACCTGTCTCGCCGGAGGTACTGCTGCGTTTCGAGGCAGGCCATGATGTGGATGCCCGTGCGCTCTGCGAGGTCGAGGAGGTAGTCGATGCGCCAGGCTTGGTCGAGCTTGTACTTGCCCAATCCCTGGTCGGGACGGTTCGTGGTGGAGCTTTCGATATCTGTGCCGCCGGCGCACCACCAGGACCGCACGAAGTTCCCGCCCACGCCGGCGAGCTTCGTGTACCAGCGCTCGGCCGCGGCCGTGCCGTCGCCGCCGAGCGTGGCCACGTTCATGCCGACCGCGAAAAACGGAGCGCCGTCGTCGAACTGCAAGTAGTGCGGGTTCTCGCGCGACACGCGCAGGTAGCCGTGCCGCGCCGCATCGGGCGTGCAACGGAACGCACCCTCCGGGCTCACGACCGTCTTGCCGCGATTGACCAGGCGCAACACGTAGCGGTACTCGCCAGGCACGGGCGGTGCGAAGCGTACCTTCCACAGCGGCTCGCCCTTGGGCACAAGCAGCTCAGCCCGGCCCAGAGGCAGGCGCTGGAAGTCGCAGTAGTAGAAGGCCGGCACGGTCCACTTGCGCGCCCCAGGCCCAGTGATGAGCGCGTCGATGGCCACCTGCGACGGGTCGAAGGGGTTGTCCCACGCGCCGCTCGCGTCGAAGCTCAACTCGAACTTCGAATACTGCGGGACCACCTCGCGGTTCGCGGCGACCCGGCCGATAGACGCCGCACCGCGCGATGCGAGCCGGATGCCTCGCACCGGGCGGGACGTCTTGTCGTTGGGGATGAACTCGATGTCGAGCCGGCACTCGCGGCCGGCCTCCACCTTGCCGCCGGTGAACAGCCGCGGGTAGAACTGGTAGGAGGGGTTCTTGTACTCTCGGCCGTCTTGCACCGTGCACTGCGTGGGCGGAGAAAAGCCGATGGTCAGTTGGCCCGAACCTGGCGAGCCCAGGATCGCCTTCGCCGCGGGGCCGCTGAGGAAGTGCCGGC
>JAJRTI010000336.1 GCA_024278415.1 Planctomycetota bacterium
GGGCATGCTGGGCGAGATCTTCAAGAAGGCCCGACAGGAGATCCAGAACCCCGCGACACTGAAACGGCTCATCGTGGATCTCATCGACGCGGAGCAGTGGTCGTCGATGGAGGCGGACGTGAAGGGCGACATCTACGAAGGACTGCTGGAGCGCAGTGCTAAGGAGTCACCGAAGGGCGCGGGTCAGTACTTCACCCCGCGGCAGTTGATCCTAGCCATCGTAGACGTGATGCAGCCGAAGCCCGACGACACGGTCTGCGATCCCGCCTGCGGCACCGGCGGGTTCCTGCTCATGGCGCACGACCACGTGGTGCGCCACCACGGCAAGGACCTCGACCCGGACCAGAAGAAGCACTTGCGGGAGGCGCTCGTGCGCGGGTGGGAACTCGTGCCCAACACGGCGCGGCTCTGCATCATGAACATCGCATGGACGGAGAAGCTCTGGGTCTACGACCTGCGCACGAACATGCACTTCACGCTCAAGACCAACCCCCTGAAGCGGTCCGACCTCGACGAATTCGCCGAGTGCTTCAACCCCGCCAACCGCCACGACCGCAAGGCCACCTGGAGCGAGAAAAACCCCGAGGGCCGCTGGCGGTCCTTCGCTAATCAAGCGCGACAAGGCCAACCTGGACATCTTCTGGCTCAAGGACAAGAGCTTGGAGGATTCCGAGAACCTCCCCGAACCCGACATCCTCGCCCAAGAGATCGCCGACGACTTGCAGACCGCGCTGGAGCAGTTCCAGGCGATTGTCGGAGAGTTGGCGGGCGACGAAACGCCTCGGTGACACTTCAGCTTTTCAGGGGCCTTCGCGGGAGCGCCTTGTCCAGACAACGAAACTACGAAACTTGCCACGCTTGACCGGCCCCATCCCTTCGGCTAATCTGTGCGGCTTCCCCCCTGCCGACGCGGCCACGATGCGGGGGCGCGGGGCCGCCGCCACGAACACCGACAACCGAACACCTCCGCTCCGAGGAGCCCTCCGTATGACCAAGTGTCCCAAGTGCGAACGCCGCAAAGGCAAACGCCCCTGCCCGGTCCTCAAGGCTAGTATCTGCGAGACGTGCTGCGGCACGTACCGGCTCAGAGAAATCGCATGCACCGTCGACTGCTCTGTTTTCAAGCGCGCCGATGGGGACTACAAGCAACGCCAGATCGAGAAGGCGCGGAAGCTCGACGAACAGCGCAAGCCCATCACGGACCCCGAAGACCGGCTCATGCGCCTCCAACTCGAACTGGAACGCATGGCCTGCTCGCGCAACCGCAGCTTCAACGACGTGACCGACCACTGGCTCATGGCCGCGGCCCAAGACGCCCTGAAGCAAGTCGAGGAGGCCCCCGAGGGTGCGGAACATCCGCTAGACCCATCGACACTCGAAGGGTTGCTTGCGCTTGCACTGCGCGATGGCGCGCCACCCACGCTCCTGCACATCACGCCCGACGAGCGCCGGCAGGTTGTCCAACGACTCATCGCATCGATCCAGCCATACGCAGCCGAGGGCGGCGGTTCGCGTAACTACGTGGACCTGCTCACGAAGACGGTAGAGGCAGAATACGGCGCATGGCGTACGTCGGACGAGGTGCTCCAAGCCGTGCGGCACCTGCGCGCCGGCCGGCCGCTGGCGGCCATCGACGTCCTCGAACGGGAGCGAGACGCCAAGCCAAACGACGCCGCCCTCTACCACGTGCTCTCCCAAGCCTACGCACAGGCCGGCCGGCACTAGGACGCGTTCGAGGCCATCTCCCGAGCCATCGAGATCAACCCGGACAACGTGGACTTCCTCGAGTCCATGGTCGTGGCGGCCGCGCAGACAGGGCGGTACTGCGCCGCATGGAACGTGGCCGGCAAGGCGCTCGACCTGGTCCCGCCGCCCGCGGCGCGTGCACGGCTTCGCGACATGCACAGGCGATTGGAGGATGCCATCAACAAGCAACTCCAGGAGCGTCCGCACATGGACGCCCAGAAGCTCGCCCAGTTCGAACGCGTGGTCAACGCCGGGCTCGCCGCACTACGCAGGGGCAACATGGAGGAGGCGGAGGGCCCCCTCACGACCGCGACGGAACTCGATCCTAGCTGCGCGGATTCTCACACGCTACTGGGGCAGGTCTACATGCAGACCGAGCGCCTCGAACAGGCCAAGGAGCAGTTCGCCGCCGCACTGCGATCGGACCCCAAACACGAGACCGCACAGCAAGCCCTCGCGGTCGTGGGGCAGATGCTCCGTGACGGCGGAGCCTCGGAGCCGCAAACGGAGCCCCCACAGTCGGGCGGCCGCATTATCATGCCGTGAGGCGGAATAGTTGATGGTTCATGGCGGAGGCTCTCCTCTGCGCTTCTGCCCATCAACCATCACGCCCCCTGCCTTGCCAGCCCCTTCACCTTCGCCCGCATCGCAGCCCGCGCCGCGGCGTCATCGCAGTGGAGGAGAGCTTGCTTCAGGGTCTTCACGGCCGCGCTCCTCTTGCCCGCTGCCTCGTATGCGCCGGCCAGCGCTCGCAGCACTCGCCAGTCCCGGCCGGCCGCCTGCCGCGCGCGCTCCAGCACCTGGACCGCGGCATCGGTCTGGCCGTTGTGCACGTACAGCCTCGCGAGCGCCATCAGCGCGGGGGTGTTGTTGGGGGATGAGCGGGCAAACTGCTCCAGCACGCGCGTCGCGGCTTTCCCGCCCGGCCGCGTCATGAGCACGTCGGCGACGAAGCCGATGAGCCGGGAGTTCTGCGGTTGCTGCACCAGCGCGGCGAGCATCTGGCCTTCGAGCATGCTGCGCACCTCCCGGCCAGGCTTCTCCGGCCGGCCCTCCTTCGCGTAGTCCTTTGCCACCACCTCGCGCAACTGCCGGAACCCGTCGTCGTCCCACGTCCGCCCCCGCGCGAGCCGCCAGGCTCCGGCGAGTATCGGCTCGGCCGCGTCCGCGTCGCCGCTGGCCAGGTGGTAATGCGCCAGCTTCGCCCGAACGCCCAAGTTGCCCGGCGCGGTCTCGAGTTCCTGCTCCAGGCGCAGGATCATCGCGTCCTCCAGCTTCGCGTGTAACGTGGCGGTCCGGCCCTGCGTGAGTTCGATTGTCTTGTGCCACGGCTCGAAACCCGTCGCCGCAACGCGCACGTTCCGCTTGCCCGGGAGCAGCCGTCCCACATCCAGCGGCGTGTGGCCCTCCGCGTGGCCGTCGACGTACACGAGCGCGCCGCTTGGATCGGACGTGACCTTGAGCCTGGCGTTGCCCACGGGCTCCAGCACGGCCGACCACGCGCCGCCGGCCTCGCCCACGTAAATGCGCACGCGGTACGTGGCGAAACCCTCCTTCTTGATCTCCAACTCGCGGTCCCCGGGCTCGACCCGCGCATGGTCCACCGGCGTCACGCCAATCCGTTCGCCGTCGATCAACACCTCTGCGCCATTGGGGTCGGACACGACGCGGATCGTGGCCTTCGGCGCCTCGGCGGTTCCGCGCTTGGGCCACAGCCGCCGCGCCATCGTCGCCCCTGCCACAAGCATCAGCACGACAGCAACGACCGCAGCAATGCGTTGGCCGGCTGGAGTCGGCTGGTCAGGTGTGGACGCATCCATTACGTGTAGCCGAGCGGGATTCGGGGGGAACTCTCGAAGGCCAATCCATTATAATGCCAAGATGACCCTATGCCACGTCCGAGCCCAAGAACGAGGAACCCACACATGACCCATTCCATACGCGTCGTCACCCTCGCGGCCGCGCTTGCCGCGGCGTCAGGCGCGGGCGCGGCCCCAGCGCAATTGGAAGCCGGTGGACTGCAACTCCACATCGATGCCGCGGGCCGCATCCGCGTCACGTACGCCGGCGAGACGCTTGTGAACTATGAGATGCTCCAACTCGTCAACAACCGCGGCGGCTGGCGCGTGGTCTTCGCTTACGGCCAGTCCAAGAAGCTGCGCCTCGACAGGGCCGCTGGCCGGATCACCATCACCGAGTCTATGCCGGGCCTCATCAACTACACCAAACGCATGGCGGCCGATGGCGACTGGCTCGAATGGGAAGTCACGTATTCAGTAGCGCAGGGCGCCAAAGCCAACGCCAACTACTACTTCGTCGACCTGCCGCAGGAAGCGCTTGAGGGCGGGTACTTCCAATACCGCACGCCCAGCGGGGAGCACTACGGCGAGATCCCCACCGGAGGCAGCCGCACGCTGGCGTCCAACGCCAAGGCGCTGACCATTTGGACGCCCAAGCGCCAGATCGAGTTCCAGCTCGACGGCCACAACGTCACTTGGATGCTCATGGACTGGACCGCGACGCCGCACAAGTCCTACCGCCTGCGTATCGAGAAGAAGATGACTGGCGCCGCGTTCAAAGCCCGCGCGAAGCTGCGCATGCGCGTCCGAGAGTCCGGCCCAGCCGCGATCGAGCAAGCCAAGCAGAGAGCCGCACAGGCGCGCGTCGAATGGGCGCGCAAGCGCCTTGACGCGCGCGGCTTCCGATGCAACCGGCCGCTTCGCATTCGCGGCGTGAAGGCCAATGCGACGGCGGTGCCGCGGTACGGCAAGTTCGAACTGACGTTTGACGTGGAGGGCAAGTTCGACAACCCCTTCGACCCGGACCAGATCGACGTTGCAGCGGACATCCGCACGCCTTCGGGCAAACGCATCCGCATGCCCGCCTTCTTCTATCAGGGCTTCGAGCGGGTGAAGGGCGCCGCGCCCAAGCGCAGGGGCAAGCCGGTGTGGAAGGTGCGTTTTGCTCCCGTCGAGCCCGGGCGCTACACGTACCGCGTCGTCGCCAAGAACGCGGGCAAGGAAACGGCGACTGGCGAGTCGGCTTTCACCTGCACCGCGAGGAAACACCGCGGCCACGTGCGCGTCAGCAAGGCCAACCCGCTCTACTGCGAGTTCGAGGACGGCGCGCCGTACGTGCCCAGCGGCATCAACCTCTTCAACGTCGCCCGCCTCGGCCAGCCCTACCCTCCTCGACGCCTCGATGAGTGCGAGCGGTGGATGAACAAGCTCGCGGACGGGGAGGGCAACTTTATCCGCCTGCGCATGGACTCGTGGTGGCTGGCCATCGAGATGTCGCCCGACGA
>JAJRTI010000337.1 GCA_024278415.1 Planctomycetota bacterium
TCGTAAGAGCGTCTTCTCGCATCGGAACGCACTCACGTGCGCGCTACGAACCGGGGCCGCCTCGCCTACCGTGGGGGCAACACCACCGCGACCACGTCCTTCCCCCCTACCACCACACGCGAGCCCATCGCCATCGCACACAAGGGCTGGAAAGGCAGCATCACGCGCACGCGCTCAGCGCCGTCTCCACTCGCGAACGTCACTACCCCGTCGCGATCGAAGTACGCCAATCGCGACGGCCCATCGGCTAAGACCACCACCTCGACGACGTCCGCGCCGGCGCGGTCCTGCCACTTCACCTTCCCGCCGGGCGACAGCACGTAGAGGTACCCGGTCTGCGACGCGACGATCACCTCTTGCTGGCCGTCGCCATCGATATCCGCGGCGCGGAGCCGGTTCACGCCGTACCCGAAGTTGTCGAACCGCCACAAGAGCGGAGCACCGTCGCCAGCCCACTTCTTCCCCTTCACTAGTCGCCGGCACAGCATGTCCCCGGTGGACGAGCCCGCCACCACTTCCACGTTCCCATCGCCGTCGAGATCAGCCACGGCCATCTGCATGTCGCCGATGCTCGTGTAGATGCGCGTCAGCACCTTCCCTTCGCTGTCGTACGCGGCGACGAATCCGTAACGGTCCGTGGTGAATATCTCCAGCTTGCCGTCGCCGTTCGCATCCAGCGCCTGGAAGTCAAGACTCCCGTGATACACCGCCTTGCGCGTCGTGGACTTCAGGCGCCAATCCGCGTCGTAGATGCGCAACTCGTAGGACTGCGTTCCCACCACGATCTCGTTCTTGCCGTCTTGGTCGAGGTCGGCCACGAGCGCGGTCAGGCAACTCCATCGGCGCTCGCCGAAGTTCTGGTTCCAAGCCGGCCCCAGCATGGCCTGCTTGCTGATCAGTTTACCAGCCGAGTCGATCAAGTACGCGTTTCCGTTGGCACAGGCCGCGACCGTCTCCAACCCTGCTTCCGGCTTCAAGTCGCCGCAGGCGACGTCGGTGCACTCGCCGGCCAGCGTGTAACGCCACAGCTCCTTGCCGTCTTGCGTGAGCGCGACGACGTTCTGTCCGACAGCAACGACGAGTTCGTCGACGCCGTCGCCATTCACGTCGGCCATGCGGATGCGGCGCACAGGGCCGCCGGCGTTGAGCTTCTTCTGCCAAATCACTCTTGCGCTGGGCGGCGTCGCGCCGGCCACTATCGGCTTGGCCTCCCCTCTTTTGCCCAAGCCGGCGAGCCATGCGTGCAACGCTTCACGCGACCAGCCGCTCACCTTCGCCTCCCCGCCCATGACCTTGCCCTCGGCGAACGCGATCTCGACGTTGCCACGCTGATCCGCGAGCACGTTGAGAGGGCCCACTCGAAGCGACTGCCCCCGCGCCCATGCGAGACGCGAGGGCGACAACCAGAGCATCTCCGCGTCGAACTCCAGCCCCGGCAGGTTTGCCCCCCTCACCGCGCACAGCGTCGGCTCCTCGCCGTCGATAAGCACCGCGCCTTTGGCGACTCGCCGGATGCGCAAGTCCGCGGGCTTCGCGGAGTCGTCGCAATACAGCACGTTTGCGATCTCCGCTCCTTCGCCCTTGCGAAGCGCACCGCTCCAGCGCTGCCACAGCTTCCGCACCGGCACCACGATCCCCGGCGGCGTGGACGTCGTCATTCGCGCGGCAACGGCATCGGGCCACGTGATGTGGAACCGCGTGGCGGCGAGGCCCTTCAGGTCTTCAAGCGTTGGCTGCGGCGCATCCTCCGCTTGCACCGTCACGCGCTGCTTGCCGTCGAGGCTCGCGAGCGAGATCGTATCCACGCGCACCGGCGGCCGCTCGCGCAAGGTTAAGGTGATGAGTTGCCGCCCGGCCTTGGCGAACTTCACCCGCGGCGTTTTCCCCGTCAGGTCGAATTTGCTGCTCGCGGGGCCATACTTCCGCTTGGGCAGGTGGCAAGCCACTCGCTCCGTCACGCCCGTCGACGCGAACAGCGAGTCCGAAGAGCCATCGATCCCGTATCCTCTGATCCCAAGCGCATACTCACCGGCGGGGAGGTCGACGACGAACGTCAGCGCCGAGGCCTGGCTTCCGAACAACACCGCGCGGCCGCCCGCGGCCTGCGCATCGCGCACAATCGCAATGCTGTTGGTGCGGCCGAAGCCCGGCGCTCGGCGCACGAGGAATTCTTGGCCCTTCTGCCACTCGTCCTTGCGGTTCTCGGTCTTCCAGACCAAATCCAAGTCGTACTGGCCGGGCGCCCGCGCGGTCATGCGATCCATGACTGCGAACCACTCGCCCTTGAGCCAAAAGATGTCGCGGCGCCAGTCGATGCCGGTGTAATCTCGCACCTCCGTGCTCACCAGGCCCACCTTCCCGCCAACGTCGCCCGCACACCGCAACGCGGCGCAGCTCGGCATGAGCTGGTTTGAGCGGCCGTCGCGCAACACGGACAGCATGTTGTGTTCGGTCGTGTTGCGCGTCAGGTAGTCGTGGTCCAGCAGCCAGCGATACCCACGGTCAACGAGTTCGATGATAGCGTTGCCATCGTAGTGCAGGTGCTTGCCGCGGGCGAAGCCGTCGAGCAGCATGTATTGCGCATCCTGGTCCCAACTCGCACGGAACGCGATCTTGTCGAACGCCTCCTCTTGCCGCACGTTGGGCGGCGACTTGGGCTCGTTGTAGTAGGAATGCAGGCGCGTGTATTCGTAGAGCTGCTTGTCGAGGGGGAACACGCGCACGCCCACCTGATCGAGCGGCTTCCGCTGCTCCACGTCGCGATGTAACGGGTTCTGCCACTTGTCGCCCAGCGTGTGCTCCAGCACCCACAGATACCCGGCGTCCCGCGTCCACCAGAACGCCTTGGGGATCGTCCCCTTGATGAGCGACGGCACGACGCCGATCCCGGAGTCGCCGAAGCCCGACGGCCACCCTCGGCTGTCGCACACGCCGATCACGTAATCCGCGTGCTTCTCGATCATTCGGTATTTCTTGAGCAAGTCCGTGCGCCACTCCGCGAGGCAGTAGTCGATCGCGTGGCGCATGGTGATGACATGGTAGCTGTCTGCGTCCTCTTGGGGCTTCCACGACTTGGCCTGCGCGGTCATACACGCGTCGGCCTTGCGCAGGCGCTCCTCCATCTCGGTTAGGCCGTAGTAGTCCCAGAAGTACCGTGCGCCAAAGTACATGCCCAGCAGCGAAAACGTCGTGTGGTTCCACGTCACCAGGTCGCCCTTGCCAAGACTGCTATAGCGCGAGCAATGCTTTTGCAGCGCGCGGGTGAACTTGAGGAACGCGAGTGTGTAAGCCAGCCGGCGCTCGTCGGACGCGATGAGCGGGCACTCCTCGAACGCGTCCCACGTCGCGAGGATACGGTCGCTGGTCGTCTCTTCGGGCCAGTCGCAATCGTGGCCCGGATTCCTCTTGTATAGCTCGACGATGCGGTCGAGCGTCGCGATGGCGTGGCGCGCGTATGCCTCGTCGCCGGTCTTCATGTAAGCGCTCGCCGACTCGTACCATACGCGGAAGCTCGGCGCGGTCTTCTTTTCCAAGCGCGCGTTGGCGGCCTGCGTCAGCTTCGGCGCAGACGATACGACCAAGGTATAGCCGATGCCAACTCCGGCGTCCCGCTCCTCGATGCGCTCAGCAAACGCCTGCGCGGCAAGGCCAGCGCTTGCGGCGTCGCTCGCGCCCAGCACCACCACGTCGCCCTTGCCGTGCCAGGGATAGGGATCGTACACCGTGCGGAGGCTGTACGCGGTCGGACCGGGCAGCAGCGAATCGGCGTACGCGTAGTGGTTCCAGTAGAGGCGAGCGATCAGTTCGTTGTTGTTCACGTTGCCCAGTGCGATGACGTTGCGCGTCTCGGGGCTTGCCTCGGCCGGATCGGTCGTGACAGCGGCCCTCTTCCC
Organism: Planctomycetota bacterium; assembly: GCA_024278415.1. The sequence goes on from JAJRTI010000337.1 coordinate 3,894, forward strand.
ATTGCGTTTGGCGAGCGTCGCGGCAATCGCGTCCCCGGCCTTGCGCCATGGGTCTCCTTTTGGCACAAGGACTGCAACGGGACGCGTTCTGCCGCTGAGGTCGATCCATCGGTCGATCTCCCGCACGCGCGTGATTCGGCTCACCGGGTTGCCCAGCGACCGCGCGTCCGCGTTGTCCGTGGGCAACGGCTCGCCGAGCACCTCGATCTCGCCGATGCATGGATGCGCGCGCCGGCCCTTGGACACGCCCCGCACGGACGCGAGCCGGAGCGCATGCACTTGGACCGCGTCCCACTTCGCTTCCGTCCACTCCTCCGGCTCCGCGGCCTTCCCTTGGAACAGCACCGCGTCGAACGCACCATCGCCCGTCGTGTCGGCATCCACCCGGAATTCCGTCGTGAAGTAGACCGGGCTTGTCTGGTAGAAGCGGATTCCGCTCACGCGGTGCGGGCGCGCGAACGCCAGCGAGAAGGCACCCTCCCCCTTCGACCCGACGGGGAACGCGATGCCGGTCCCTTTGCTGCCATCCGTGAGCCGTTGCAAGCGCTTCGGATCCAGGGCTGGCTTGCAGGACAGCTTGCCGGCGTGAACGATGTTGGCAGCGCTCGCCGGGAGCACAGCCGCGAGAAGCCAGGAGAAGCTGATGACAATGCTGGCGATTCGCATCGGCCGGTCCTTTCTGGCGCGGGTCGGTCACAGATCGTGAGACCGTACTCTACGCCAAGACACCTTCCCACTCAAGAGCTTGAGGCGTGTCAGTGTCCGGCCGACAAATGCACTCGTCCTGTAGCAGCATTGATCGCCACGAATGGACGAACTTAAGAGCGATGATGTTCCGCCCCTTGCGAGGGGCTCGTCTGGGGTCATGCCACACGCCCGAACGGGCTTACGCCTGTGGCTACCTGCGGCCACCCTACGAGGTCGCGCCCATGCTCGTAGGGGGCGAGTCGTCGCCTCCCCCCGCGAGCCATGGAGCAACGCATTGGCGCACGCAGACGCCCACACGCTACGAGCGCCCATTCTTGCCATGCATGACAGCAGGAGGTAGAATCACAACTCCGTATCCCCTATATCCCCTATCACGCCAAGCAGCAAGCGGGAGCAATGCGATGACAAGGTTCAACCGCATCACCATCGAGGCCGGCAAATGCTCCGGGGAACCGTGCATCAGAGGCTTGCGTATCCCCGTCCATCTGATCGTGTCCCTCGTGGCCTCGGGTGAAACAGCCGAATCGATTCTGGAGAACTACCCAGAGATCGAGAAAGAAGATATTCAGGAGGCTCTCGAATACGCGGCCTATCACGTCAGGGAAAACATCGCGCTGGTGGGCTCGTGAAGTTCCTGCTCGACATGGGCATTACGCCCAAGGCCATTCCCATGTTCGAGTCGTTCGGATATGAGGCGGTTCGCTGTGCAGAACTGGGGCTGGCACGGGCAGACGACGAAAGCATTGTCGCTTTTGCGCAGAAGGCAGGCTTTGTTGTCGTGACGGCCGACAAGCGATTCGCGGACATCCTCGTCCTCTCGGGCGCCAGCGGACCGGGCACGATCATTCTGCGATTAAACAACCCGACCTTCTCGCTGATGATATCGGCCCTGAGGCGTGTGCTTGAGACGCTGCCTGAGACGGAGATATGGGCATCGGTTACGGTAGTCGAGCATGACAAGATCCGCAGTCATCCGCTGGGCGAGTAGCAGGCTAACAGGGTGACAGGCGACTGGGGGACAGCGGTTGTCGGAGCAGGGAAGAACGCCGGTTGCCCATCTCGGCCGCGTTCGGCTTGCGCTGCTCGTCGCACGCACGTCAGTGCGTTTCGCTCCAGAGCAATCCGACGTCACCGGCCAGACATGCCCGTACGAGCGTCCTACAAGCGCCCCCTCTCAGTCCTTCATGTATCCCATCGCGTGCAGTTGCTGGAGGAGGTCGAAGTTGATCTCGGGGATGAAGCGGCGGATCCCCTTCTGTTGCTGCGCCATGTCCTCGCGCCACGTCTGGTGCAGCACGCGCAGGTCCGCGGCCACGCCATCGCCTGACCCTGGCGGCAGCACCTCGGCCTTGCCATCGGCCCGTCGGACGATCAGCGTGTACGAGGCAGTCCGCACGGCTTCGAGCGCCTGTCGCTCGTCGAATTCGCTATACGCTATGCGCTCTGGCGCGGCCCCAGCGGACAGCAGTTCGGTCAGCGACCGGCCGTTGAGGCGAACGGGCTGGTCCACGCCCGCGAGTTCCAGGATCGTAGGAACCACGTCAATCAGCCGCACTTGATCCGCTACCACCACTCCGCGGGGCAGGCGGCCGGGGCAGGCCACGATCAGCGGCACGTGAAGCAACTCGTCGAACATCGAGTGCCCGTGCCCGCGGCCACCATGCTCCTCGAACTCCTCCCCGTGGTCCGACGTGACGATGACGAGCGTGTCCCGCCATAGGTTTGCCGCCTTGAGCTTCCGCACCAGCGACTCGAACATCACGTCGGCAAACATGGCGTTCGTGTCATACCTGTCTCGCAAAACGGCCAGGTCGCCGGTTTGGATATCCGTGTTGTCGGCCACGGCGACCGCGCGAATGTCTTGCGCGTGTATCGTCTGTCGCGACTCTCGCGACAACGCCCTCCCATCGTCAGTGCGAGGTGCGTAGACCGCGTACTCATGCGGCGCAAAGAGGTGCACGAACGCGAACACACGCTCGTCGGCCCGCGCCTTCATCCATTCCGCCGCCCTGTCGACTGCGAGCCGATCGAAATAGCTTTCGCAGTCGACGCGTTTGCGGAAAATCGTCTCCCACCGCGCCGCGCGCAGCAGCTTCAGCCGCCACACGTCGCCGGGGCTCATGTTGTCCCCCACCTCCAAGCGAGGCCGCAGTTGCGCGGGGGTCATGTAGTGCTGAAAGCCCTTGCCGAAGCCGAAGCTCGGATCGAGAATGGCGTTCGTCACGAACCCGCCACACGTCCAGCCTGCATCGCGCAGCATCTCGGCTATCGTCATGACGTCTTTGGACAAGCCATCTCTGACCGCGTTCTTGAACGCGTCCAGTTCTTTGTCAACGCGGCCGGCTCCGTGCACGGACGGGTAACGGCCGGTGAGGATGGACGCCACAGACGGGACCGTCCAAGGCGCCTGCGATATGGCCCGCGTGAACAGCACGCCTTGCTTGGCGACCGCGTCTATGGCCGGCGTAGCGACGCGCTTGGAGCCCATGCAGGAGAGCGAGTCCGCGCGGAGTGCGTCGATGGCGACCAGCACCACGCGGCGCAGGCCGTCGGCTCCATCGGCATTGTGTGTGCGCGCCTCGGGAGACGCGTTGGAACGCATGGGGACGACATTCCCCAGAACCCCGCCAAGCACCACCATGCACGCGGCCGCGAGCCCCATCGCCCCGCCGGCCCAGCGCGACGTGCATGCCCACGCGAGCACCCAGCCTAGTAACGCGCACACAGGGAAGAGTATCGCGCACTCGGCGAGGCGGAAGGCCGCGTCGTCCCCAAACGCGTCCGGCCACGATGGCATGGGCCCTTGATACCAGTTGAGCACGGCGAGCCACGCCAACAACCCCGCCAGCGGCCACACGTACCAGTCGCGCCAAGGCCTCGCGCGTGTGGAAACCTGCACTGCCTTGCCCCGGAGCGACCACACCGCGCGCAGCCCCGCGAGCAATACCCAACAGAGCGCCACGTGCAGCAGGAGCAGCAACGCAAGCGGCTGCACTCGATCGCGCGCAGGCGGCAGGCCAGCAACTCCAGGACAGATCGCCCAACCCAAGTGCAAGGCCGCAACCGCGGCGCCAAGCAGCGCGCCTTGGGTGAAGACGATCCGCACACTTCGCGTTGCGCTCACCTTGCCGGCTTGGCTATCTGCCGCTTCCATCACCCTATCCCCATGGGCCGGAGGCTGGGGCCTGCCTTGGGAACATCGTGGATAGCGCGCTGGATGCTTCGGCGCCGGGCGCGGGGTAGCATAGCTTCGTTACCTCGGCAAAGCATCGAATCCCAAAGACCAACGATACGAGTTCCGCGTGGCCGAGGACAATCTCAATGTCCCCGTCGCCTTCCTCCCCTACCGTGACCCGTCCCTTCTCAACGCAGACTCGCGCGCGATCGCCATGCACGTCCACGACGAACGCGCCTGACCATCCGTTGGACGCGCTTTGCGACAGCCGCGCCTCCAAGTCTGGAGCCGCATGGGACAGGGTCGACGCGACGTTGACCACTCGCATCATGTTCGTGGCTGGCGCCCCGTGCAGCTCCCGCAAGTTCACAGCGATCCCCGCGGACTGCAACGCGGAAACGACGCGGTCGTCGAACGGGATGCGCGCAGTCACGCGTTCGATGCCGCGCCTATCCGCCTCGATCAGCAACGACTTGACCAGCAACCCCGCGGCCTGCGGGCTGTCCAGGTCGTACGCAAAGTCACTAACCACCATCCGCGCTTGAAAGGGCGTCCTATCCTCCGGCAGCTCCGACGCAAACGCGTACCCGCGGACGAGGCCGTCGCGCACATACACGATCTTCAGCGGATCAGTTCGGCTCGCGGCGTTCTGTGGTTTGGGCGGCGCGGGTTTATGGGTGACGTACGCTCCCGGCCGGCCCTCGTTGAAGCGCTGTTGCACCTGCCACCGCTGCAACGCGTCCTTCGCGTCATCGTACGGCCGCAATTCGCCGGGGTACTCCTCCGGCAAACGGAACAACTGCTCAGGGTCAAGCGTGCGCGCTCCGGCCTTGGCTTCCGCAACAATGAACTCGACATAGCGCCTGGGGAATGGCTCCCAGCCGAATCGCGAGTAGAAGCTGCCATAACCGCCAAGCCGCGCAATGTCGTAGCCTTCCTCCTTCAACCACTTGACGCAGTGGCGCATCATGGCACTGCCGAAGCCCAGCCCTTGGCAGTCGGGATGGATCGACACGTGTCCCACGTCGGCCTTGAGGACCGCTCCGAGTCCGGTGCTGAGCCTGTGCTTTGCGATGTGCACGACCCCGCGAGCCAAGCCATCGAGCGCGAGCACTCGGTACTCCTGCGGACAGCGTTTTACTGAGCGGCGCAGGCTTTGCGCCTTGGGCTCAGCCGGATCGCTCCGAAACGCACGCTCGATCACCTCAATGATGTCGGGTGCGTCTGCGGCCGTGCCTGTTCGGAACTCAACCTTCATGCGTTCACTCCGGTTTGATGAACCAGCCCCCCTTCTACTGGCGCCCATGCTAGCGGAACACGAGGCTTGGGTCAACTGGGAGTCCCATGCGACCCGAGACGACTGCCACAAACGAATGGCGTCCATGCTCGGCCGTGTAGCTGCGCCGGCCATCGTGCCGGCGCCCTAGCCGCATGCGCCAGCATGCGGGCGATCTGTGGAGCCCATGACTCCGCTCCCGCATGCGGGCGCATGCGGCTACCCACAGGATCGCTCTGCAGAACGATGCGAACTTGCGGAATGCTGGAATGCTGGAATGAACTGGAACTGTCCCACCACGAAATAGTCGGAGTTTGGCAACTCCGGCTATTTCGAGGGGCGCCGTAGCCGCCTTCGCCAAGATGCGGCGATCTGTGGCGCCACTGACTTCGTCCCCGCATGCTGGCGCATGCGGCTACTCGCCAGCCGCGCGGTTGACACCCAATCGCCCCATGCCGTAACCTCCTGCGATCTTGTCCTGCGGATCGCCGCACCCTTACGAGGAACCCGTCATGTCTGACCTCTCCGACCTTCGCGCGAAGCTCCGAGACGCCCA
>JAJRTI010000338.1 GCA_024278415.1 Planctomycetota bacterium
CTTCGCCATAGGTTAATGGCGTTGGGCACGATCCACTACCTGGATATGCAAACGTACTTGTGGGACGGGACAATAGGGGTTCCGATAGTCGTCGAGGAGCTTCCGGATCTCAGTCATCTCCTCCGCGTCGACTTTGGAACTATTGAGCAGGAACGGGCGCGCGGCGGCAAGGCTACCGTGGAACACGTTTCGCCGCGACGCGCTTGCCGCGCTTGATCGGCCCTCCAGCCGGCGCTACCATGCCCGCGAGTCGAAACTCCAAGGAGGAACCTGCACTGTGGCGTTAGTGGCCGGCATTGATATCGGTTCGACAACGACGAAGGTCGCCCTTATGGACGACGGGGAGGTGCTGTGTGCGGAGGTGGCGGCCACGGGCGTGAATGCGAAGCGCACGGTCGAGGGGCTCCTTGCGCAGGCCCTTGCCGCGGCCGGCCGATCGGCGGACGACGTCGACTTCGTGGCCACGACCGGCTACGGCCGGCGCATGATCCCTTTCGCGGACCACGTGTTGAGCGAGATCGCCGCGAACGCGAAGGGCGCGGCGTTCCTCGCGCAGGGCCAGGCCGCCGTGCGCACGATCCTCGACGTGGGCGGCCAGGACAGCAAGGTCATCGCGCTTGACGCGCAGGGCATGGTGCGCGACTTCGCGATGAACGACAAGTGCGCCGCGGGCACGGGCCGGTTTCTGGAGTTGATCGCGCGGGTGCTCGAAGTCGAGGTGGACGCGATGGGCGAGTTGTCGCTCCAGGCGACCGCGCCCTGCACGATCAACAGCCTGTGCGCGGTTTTCGCGGAGTCGGAGGTGGTGTCGTTGCTGGCCGAGGGCGCGGCCGTGCCGGACATCCTCGCCGGGATCCACGCGTCCATTGCCAAGCGCATGGCTGCGCTCGTGCGCCGTGTGGGCGTGGCGCCTGCGGTCTTCTTCGACGGCGGGGCCGCGCTCAACGTGGGGTTGGCACAGGCGATGGAAACGGAGCTGGGCGTAGAGTTGGTCGTGCCGGATCGCGCTCAAGTCGCCACGGCCATCGGCGCCGCGTTCGCGGCGGCCGAGCAACACGCCAAGCGCGGCCGCGGCATGGGGGTCGGAGCTATCGCACCTCAGCCTTAGCATTGCGGGCGCCGCTCCTCTGCCCCGCTCGTCGTTTTGCCGATCGCCTCCTCTTGCGGCAGACTTTCCTTGGCCGTCGCCGGAGCAGTATCGCCACGGCCTCGGCGTGCCCGGCTTCCCTTGCCAAGTTCAATGGCGTGCGCCCCTCATCGTCTTTTGCCCGCACGTCCGCGCCCTTGGCCATGAGGAGGCGGATCATCTGCACATGGCCCTCCAAGGCCGCGTAGTGCAACGCGGTGCGGCCGCCCAGCCCCTTCGCGTGCAGGCTGGCGCCTGCGGCGAGGAGGAGTTTGGCGACTTTCACTCGCGCCTTCTCGCTCGCCTTTTCCAAGCGCCTTTTGCAGGCCAAGGCTCGGGGGCTCAGGCGCGCGAGAGCGGCGAGCAATGGTTGCGCGCGAGACTGGTGGCAGTGCGACGACATACCGCAGTGCGCCGGCGTGGCCGCGGTTGACCCCTTGCCATCCGTGCCTATGCCCCTAACGACTAACAAGTCGCCGACATCTGTGTGACCGTATGCAGCCGCGTGCAGGGGTGCGTTGCCCACATTGTCTTTGGCATCCGGCGTCGCGCCATTCTTCAGGAGCACTTCCGCGACTTCCCAATTGCCGGAGAACGCTGCAAGGTGTAGCGGCGTGCGGCCGATCACGTTCCGGTGGTTCACGTCTGCGTTCCTAGCCAGCAGCAACTTGGCCACTTCCAGACGGCCCTCGCGCCCCAACTCGGGGAGCCGCAGCCTGCGGCCCCGGATTGCTTTGTTCCGCCTGAAAAGCAGCACCCGGCCCACGTCGCCGTGGCAGTACGCGACCGAAGCGCAGTGCAACGGCGTCTCGCCTTCGTTCGTTTCGACGTTCACGGCCGTGCCGGCGGCGAGCAGCACCTCTGCGACTCGTGCCTGTCCCACCCGCGCGGCGTTGTGCAGCGCGGTCCTGTGGAGACCATCGATGCTTTGTGGGTCAGCCCCGGCAGCCAGAGCTTCTTTGGCAGCTTCCACGTCCCCGGTTCGAGACGCATCATGCAAGCGCCGGTCTGCGCCTCCGAGCCCTACTGATTCTGGCGGGCGCGTCGGCGCTTCTGGCCTTGAGCCTCCGCCGCACCCCACAATCAAGCACACCGCGGCAACGGCGCCGAGGGCCTTCATATCCCTCACAAGGTCTCTCCCTTCGGGCTGCCACCATATCGTCTGCATCTGCCTCTGGCGGGGGCACAGCCCTATGATAGCCCCCACGCCCGCGCTGTCAACAGGAATCTTCCCAAACGGCGCGGCCGCCCCACGGCCCCTTGGCGCTCACGCGGTCGATGCCAGCAACGTGCCCGGGCAGAACAACGCGCGCACGCGTTCGTCCGCATCCACCAAGCGAACGTCGATGGAACAGAGCGGGGACACATGCCCCGCTAGCTCGAACTCCTGCTCCAGTACGTGGCATTCGAACGCGGGCAAGCCCGGCAGCTCTGGAAGCTGCGGAGCCACGCGGACCAACTGCCCTGGCGGCACGCGACGTGGCGCGAGCATCGTCAACACGCAGCCGTCTTGCGCCGGTCTCGCTTCAGTCACTCTCACCTCCACCGAGCCGCCGCCTTCGAGCGAGCAGACCGCCGGCAGGCACAGGTCCACCACTCGGCTCGCGGCCTCGCCGCGCCTGGCCGCGCCTCGGAGGCTGAACAAGGCCACGGGCTCCGCCTTGCCCTTGACACGCACGGCCGGCAACTGCACTGCGACCACCCATTCACTCGCGGCTTGGTACGTGGCTTGGGTCGCGAGCACTTGCGCCCTCGCCGCCTGCTCCTCGACCCGCGACGCCAAATTGACCGCGTCGCCAATAACCGTGTACTCCATGCGGTCGTCGGAGCCGATGTTGCCTGCCATAAAGCGGCCGGTGTTGATGCCGACTCGCATGCCAATCGAGCCGGGCTGTTCGCCGCTGAGCTGCGTGTTGAGTTGGAACGCGGCGTTCTGCATGCCAATCGCTGCGGCGCAGGCCCGGCGTTCGCCCTCCTCCGCGTCTAACGGCGCGCCCCAGACGGCCAACACCGCATCGCCCTCGAACTTGTTCACCGTACCGCCGTGCTGGAAGACGATACCAACCATCAACCGGAAATACTCGTTGAGCATCGCCACCACGTCCCCCGGCTCGCGGTCCTCAGCCATGGCCGTGAAGCCCACGATGTCGGCAAAGCAGACCGTGCCGATGCGGTGCTCCCCCCCGAGTTCCACCCGAATTCTCTTCTGCACGATCTGCTCGGCCACCGCGGGCGACATGTAGCGCTGGAAGTCCCTCCGCAGGCGCGTCTGCTCTTGGACGCTTTGGTGCAGTTTGGCGTTCTTGACGCAGATCGCGGCTTGGCAGCAGATGCTCGTGAGCAGGCGCAGATCGTCTCTCACGAACACCCCTCGGCGGCCATCGCTGCGCAGGTAGATCACGCCCAGCCGCTCCCCCCGGCAGATCAGGGGCACGCAGGCCACGGACTTGACGTGGCCCACGCCCAGGCTCTTGACGCCATCGAAGTCCGTCGACACATCGCTGGTCAGAACGGACTGTCCTTCCCGCATGGCCATGCGAATCAGCGTGCGGCTAATGCCCTGCGCGCCCGAATCATGGCCATGCTTGGCCCTGCGCGCCCGCGGGGTGAGCCGATTGGGATCGAGGTCGTCGCGCAGGAACACCACGCCGGCATCCGCCGGGTCGAACACGCGCAGGAGGTGCTCCAAGATCTTGTCGAGCAGCGTGTCGAGTTCAAGGACTGTGCCCACGTCCACCGCGACGTTGTGCAAGGCCGTCAGGTGTCGAGTCAGGGACGCGACGGCGTCGTTAGGCTTGGCCTCATCCAATTCACTGGCCACGTCATACCCGCTCGCGCGCACCTTGGCCACGACCGGCTCGGCCGCGGCGTCGCTCCCGCCGTCCAGCGTCACTGCGCCGGCCTCGACGTGCGGGGCTTGGAAGGTCAGCTTGTGCTTGCCCACCTGAATGACGTCGCCATGGCGAAGCGCCCGATGGCTTGCCACAGCCGCGCCGTTCAGGGAGGTTCCATTCCGGCTGCCCAGATCCTCGATCCAGTACGTCGCCTCTGAATGGAAGATCCTCGCGTGGCGCCGGGATGCGCCCAAGTCGTCGAGCGTGACCGAATTGTCGGTGCCCCGGCCGATGGTGGTTTCCGCGCCAAGCACGTGCGTCGCTCGGCTGCCATCAGGCCGCTCGACTTCGATTGTCGCGTCCGATCCGTTCATACCGACGCCTCAGGGGCACAGCCGTAGTCTTGCACAGCGAAACGTGCCCTGTCAGCGCTGCACCTGGATCTGGTAGGTAAGGCCGTCCACCACCTCGCCATTCACCTTCTCGGCAATGTGAATGGCGAATTGGTCTCCTGGCCGGGCATCGGCAGGCACGCGCCATTTGACACTCACGAGGATCGGCCCGTCGATCCCCTCGGTCACGTTGCTAAATGAATCGACGGCCGCGACCGTGGTCGGCGCGGGGGAAGCCGCAGGGGTTGGCGCCGCCTCGCGCGGCGCAGGCTGGATGGGCCGCGCAGCCGCTACGGCGGCGGGCGGGATTACCTCCGGCCGGAAGCGGGGCATGACCTTGGGCTTAACAATGCGCTGGCGCACGAGTGTGCGGTCCAAGTCCGCCAACGCTTTGTCGACTTTAGCAGTGCGCTCCCCCGCGGCCGCCTTGGCCAACGTGGGGACCATGCGCACCGTCCCACGCTCACGCGTGGGCGACATTCGGAGGGGGACTCGACGCCGCGGGTCGAGCCACTCGACTTCCACGGATTCGTCTTTCTTCTTGATGCCTTCCCGCACGATGTCCACGGTCGTCTTTTTGGACGCAAGCTCGAATTCGCCTTTGACCATGTGATGCCTGACCAGATACCGGCCAACGAACTCCGCCTGGGGCCTCAACACCACCACCGCCACGCTTCGCTTCGCCATGTTATTCTCCAACGTCACACTCCCCGGCTCGGTCATCGGATCGGCGTTCGTCTCGAAGCGCGCCATGACGGACAGCATGCTGAGGTTGGCGCCGGCCTTGGTGATGTCGCCGGTCCATGCACTCGCGCCAGGCGCGAGGTTCGCCACCGTCCTGCTGCCAAAGAGCGACCATCCCGAGGGATACGGCAGGCTGCTGAAGAGGTTGCTGGTGTACACCTTCACGGTCACGCTCGACGCGGTCTGGTATCCCACGTTGCGCACCCGCACCCGAACGGTGTTGTTGCTGACGATATTGATATCGGGGCTCAACCACCACACGGCGCCTCCAACGTTGGACGGCACGTCGCCGTCATCGGTGGCATGATCGCGCACGAGCACGTCCACCGGCAGCATGCCGTGGTTGCGGAAAGCCTGGAAAATCTCCCGGTCGTGCGGCGTGCCGTCGCTGAGGTTGTTGTTCTGATCGTCCGTTTCGAGCAAAGCATCAAACAAGTTGCTCGTCCCAGGCAGAGAAAAGCGATACGGCCTGGGCTTGGTGGCCAGGGTCGCGAGCGCGTCAAAAACCAGATTGGCCCCCACTCGGGACCCAACGGCCTGGCCGTACCGGGCGATCAGTATCTGCCGCAGATCCCACGCCGCGCCGGCGATGATCTCGCCGCCCGAATGGCCTTCAAGGCCATTGTTCGTGCTCGCGTTGTAGTTGGTCGCGTAGTCCAACGTATTGCTCAGGTTGCGACTCACTGCGGGCATGTTGGAGCGATTGAGCATCACACACGCGAAAAAATCCGCGAACCCCTCGTCGAACGCGTAGCCCTCCTTGTTCCGGCCGTAGCCATGCCCAACCCAGTCCTTGCCGAAGATGCTGAAAAGCACGTTGTGTGTGCTCTCGTGGTACACGACCTCGGCGCTCCAGTTGCTGTTGGACCCAAACTTTATGGGACTGCCTGCGAACGAGTTGTTGAACGAATAGCCCGTCTCCGCCCTAAACTGCGGGGTGTTCGTCCAGCTATTGCTCCAAGAGTAGCCCAGCACGTTCTTGTAGAGTTCGTCGTGCAAGCGATTGATATGGTAGTACACCGACACCTGCGCCTCGTCCACGCCAGAGCCGGAGTAGTCCCAGTTGTGTGTGGCCATGAAGTTCACCACTTGGCTGTGCCTCACGTTCGTTTGGCTCGCGCTGGTGACGCGTGCGTAAGTTCCCGATAACCCAGCCGTGACACGCCAACTCCAGAGCGGCGCAGGAATCGTGTACGCGCCGCTGCTGTTGGTCACGGCCGGCAGCGTCAGGTTCAGGAAGGGCATGCTGACGAGTTGGGCCTTCACCGCCAAGTACTTCATCGGGCGCAGCGCGGTCGGGCCGTTGTACGCGTCGGTACGGACGCGGCCGCGCACGGCGCCGGTAATGGTCGACGGCGCGGCGGCGTACTCTTGGAGCACCTCGCCCGTGTTCGCGTCGATCACCACCATGCGGTCTGGGTTGCGGTCGCGCGCGGCCGTGCGCACCAGCGCTTTGTAGATCAACCGGCTCTGCGCGGGATCGCCGTTCGGGGCCGGCCGGATGTACTTCTTCATGTCGAGCAACACCGCCTCCTGCCCCGCCGGCCCCGCGGCCTGCATGGCAATGCCTTCGGCCTGGTTCATCGAGACGCGGCCCGTCGTGGGGAGCCGCACCCCCGCGGGGATGCAACTCGACCGGTAATCTAGCAGCGAGCCGTCTGTGCTGCTCACGCACCCCAGGCTCGCGCCCTCGATGGGGATGCCCTCGTACGTCTGCTGGTAGCGCGTCAGCACCCGCCCGCGGCGGGCCAGGGCCATGCGTTGCTTCAGCCCCGACGCCGGCACGCGCAGGAAGTCCCGGTTCGTCTGGAGGAACTGCCGCACCGCCAGGTCCACGGAGGTGACGGAAAGCCGGGGAGCCAGTTTCGTGTCCAAGCGGCTCAACCGCGCGGGCAGACGCGTGACAGGGTTCCAGAGCACGACAGCCTGCTGGCCGTAGCGGGCCTTGAACTGGCGCAACTGCGCGGCGAGCTGGGGCGTCGGAGGCTGGACCACCAGCCGCCCAACCAGAGGTTGGCCCGCGGCAAATGCCTGCGACGCGGCCGCCAGGCCTACGGCCCAAACGATCCACGCGCGTCTGACACATGATCTCATCGCTCTCTCCTCGGTAATCAAAACACATCCAGAACCGCGAGGCCGGCGGCCCTCAACGGCGTGTGTATCGTGAAGCATGCGAGGGGTTCTGTCAACGGAAATCTCTGCGGAGCGCGTGCGCGAGTTTTGCGCGAGTATGAGACTCGATGCCTGAACGCCCGTAGGGCGCGACGGAATGTAGCCCACGGTTCCTACTCTTACTCCTACTCTTACTCCTACTCTTACTCTTAGTCTTACTCTTAGTCTTACTCTTAGTCTTACTCTCATTATTCCTACTCTCAACCGCATCGCCGCCAGGATAAGTGAACTTCGAATACTGCCCCCGCCGAGCCTGTCTCGGTGGGGCAAAGGCTTTTGCACTAGTCGCGATCACAGAA